>NZ_JAKMTB010000004.1 GCF_025772985.1 Campylobacter sp. CNRCH_2014_0184h
AGATGCTAGAAAGAAAAAGTTTTAAATAATTAACTAAACCCTTAATGGGTTTAGTTTGATTTGTTGAAAGGATTAAGTGATTAATCATCAAATTTTTGACCTAAAATATTACCTTTAAAATCTGTATAAATTTCCATCATATTATTTGTTCTGAATTTATAACCATTAATTCTTTTATCTACTTCTACAATAGCTGCATTTGGTTGCGCTGCTTGTACTTTTGCAACAACTTCTTTTGGGATAAATCCTGTTGGAATGCCTTTGTATTTACCATCAACTTCTTTCCAGTCTCCATTAATGATAAAATCAATTTCTGTTCCATCAACCAAATTTACTTCGTAAGAATCCACGTCTTGTTTTACATAACCTACATTTACGCCCTTAAAATGAGTGTTTAAAAACTCTTGAGCCTTTTGAGGTAAAGCACTTGGACTAACAATCATATCTGCAAACATAGAACTTGCACAAACTAAACCAGCTAACATTAATTTCATTTTCATTTTTTCTCCTTTAAATAAAAGTTGAAAGAATGATATTATTTGCTTGTGAAATTTGTGTGAATTTTAATTTTTAAAGCCAACTATCTTATTTTTATCAAATGAAGATTCTATTTCTTTTTCTATAGTATGTAAAAAATCGCTCATTTTAAAAACACCATCTTTAGAAATAGCCGCTTTTAAAGCCGTATTTTTAATCACCATTACAATTTGAGCTCCACTTAATTCATATGAGGCTAATTTTTTTAAATCAAAACTACCTTCAAATTTAGCATTTTTAGGTAAAGCTTTTTGCCATATCATTAAGCGTTGTTCATAATTTGGCTTTTTAAATTCTATTTTATACTCAAATCTTCTTGAAAAAGCCACATCTAAACTTTCTAAAAAGTTAGTTGTTGCTATGATAACTCCACTAAATCGCTCGATTTGTTCCAAAAAAATATTTTGCATTTGATTATGCATTTTATCAGCACCGCCACTGCTTTCTACTCTAGTACTTAAAAACTGATCCGCCTCATTTAAAAGTAAAATAGGGCTTTGCTTACTTGTTTGACAAAGCTCTTTATAAGTATCAAAAATCTTTCTTACATTTTGTTCACTCTCGCCCACATATTTACTTAAAATTTTCGAGCAATCAAAACTCAAAATGGATTTTTTCATAGCTTTTGCCATGCTTAATGCACTCATAGTCTTACCCGTACCAGCAGGGCCATAGAAAATTATCTTAGCTTCTATATTTTTATTAGTTTTTATACCCCATTTATTTAATCTTTCTAAAACCTTTTTATCTTGTTGTTTTAATATGCTTTCTAATAAATCTTTAGTACTTTGAGGCATAATAACATCATCTATATTGGTATTTGGCTCGATTAGCTCAAAAATATCTTGCTCTTTAACCAAATTTTGAAGTTTAATTTTTTTATTTTTCTTTGGTTCTTTAAAATTAATAATTCTTTGTAAAATATCATCACTTAAATAAAAAATCTTAGCTATATCACCCAAAGAATTAACAAATTCATCATATTCTAAAAGATTTGAACCAAGTAGCTTAGAATCTTCTTCTAATAAGGCTTTATTTTCTTGCTTTTGAGCCTCATCCTCGCTAATTAAATGAAGCAAAAAATTAAAATCTCTACTATAAGAATTTTCAGTATTTAGCAAATACTCTTCTTTTAACAAACTAATAAATATCAAGCATTCTTTATCATTTAAAGCATATTCTTTAAAAATCTCTGCTAAAACATTAGAAATTTTACTTTTCTTTAAACGCTCTTTAATGTATGCTTCAAATATAGCTATATCTTTTTTAATATTCTTGCTTTGAGAACTTTTAGCAAAAAAACGCAATCTTTGATAAAGCTCGATTTTAAAAAATTCATCTTTTAAATATGCAATATGATCTTCATAAATTTGATCTTGCATATAATCTTGTATGGTTTTATTTTCTAAGACTTGCAAGAAAACTTCACTTAAACTTAACTCACATTGTAGCAAATTTAAAAGCAAGCTTGAGTTTTTACTTGCTTTAAAATCAGAAAAAATTTGAACAATAAAACCTTTTTCTATAAGATTTTTAAGATCTTTTAAATGATCTAAATACTCATACTCATCATTTTTAAAAACTTCGCTAAGAAGATTATAAGCATTAATACTTGCATTTGCCTGCAAATAATTTTTGCATAAATGCTTTAAAATTAAAATTTCATCTTCACTGCATTGTAAGTTTTTATAAATATTGCTTTTAAAAGTATCATTAAGAAAAAGTTTTAAATCTTTCATATTTTCCTTTATATTGACTTTATGCTAAATTTGATTTTGGATTTTTTATCATTAAAACTCATATTTTTATCACAAACCTCATAAAAAATATCATAATTTTTACTTACAATCTTTTGAGTAAAACCACAAGAAGTAGTTTGTTTATTTTTTCCATAAAAAATAGGTCTTTTGTAGATTAGATCTTGTAAAAAATCATCATAATATTCATTATTAAAAAATCTGTTATTAAAAAAAGTTTTTGCATAGCATATGCCATTAACACAAATTTTATCGCTAATTTTTAATTCAAGTAAGGCTTTAGAAGCACTATAAAGCTCTAAACTTGTAAATTTTTTTCCCTCATATAAAAAACCATAATCAGCAAATTTAAACTCTGGAGTTTTTAAAATAACATAAGTACTTTGTGCTTGTGTTTTGCTTTTTAAAGCACAAGAGCTTAAAAAAACACACACAAAACACAAAAAAACTATTTGAAGTAAAGTTTTCATTTAAGGTTTTTAAAACTAAGATTAAGTTCTAAATTTAACTCTTTTACTATTTTCATCACGCTTTGTAAATCATCAATTTGCTTACCAACTACGCGAATTTCATTGCCTCTAACACTTGAAGTTATCTTTAGCTTACTATCTTTTATAGCTTTATTAATCTTCTTAGCACTATCAGTATCAATAGCGTCATTAACTTTTAAATTCAGTCTAAAATTTGCTCCACTTTCCCTGCTTAACTCTTTAATACCATTAGGGTTTATCCCTCTTTTAATAAGCTTTGAAATAACAATATCTTTTAACACTTCAAGCTTTGCTTCACTAGAGCAAGTAAGCTTATAAACACTTTCTTTTTCATTTAACTCTATTTCACTTTTAATGCCTTTTAAATCATATCTACTATCAAGCTCTTTTTTAGCTTGTTCTAAAGCATTTTTTAACTCTTGCTTGTCAATTTCCCCACTAATATCAAAACTATGTTCACTTGCCATTTTCTATAAACTCCTTAAGATTATTAAATACGATTTGGACTAAATTTTGTATGGATTCTTCACTAGCCCATGCAACATGTGGAGTGATAATTAAATTTTCTTTATTTTTTATACCAAGTAAAGGATGATTTTCAACCATAGGTTCTACTTCAAGCACATCAAGCCCTACTCTAATATTTTTTTCATCCATAATTTGAGCTAAATCTACTTCATTAATAATCCCACCACGTCCTACATTAATCAAGATAGCCTCATCTTTTAAAAGCATTAGTTCTTTTTTACTTAATAAATTTTTTGTCTTATCATTCAAAGGTGCGTGGATGCTAATTACATCACAAGTTTTTAAAAGCTCTTCAAGGCTTACTTTTTCATATTCATCATTATTATTAGTCCCTGAGGTAGAATAATAACAAATTTTAGAACCAAACATTTGAGAAACCTTAGCTACTTCCTTACCTATAGCTCCAAGTCCTATAATACCATGTTTTTTACCAGTTAAAGTATGCAAAGTCTTACTAAAATCACAAAACATTTTACTCTCACACCATTTGCCTTCTTTGCTCCATTTATCATAATATGGAATTTGATTTAAAAAAGCAAAAAGCAAGGCAAATGTATGGCTTAAAACACTTTTTGTAGAATAACTAGCTGCATTTTTTACCACTATACCTTTAGAATTTGCATAAGCTACATCTATATTATTTACCCCTGTACCAAGTTGTAAAATAAGTTTTAGATTGGTGCTATCAATCACTTTTTTATCAATGATGATTTTATTTATCATCACAACTTGCGCATTAGCTATTCTTGCAATAACCTCATCTTTAGAAGTTAAGTCATAACTTACAAACTCGCCAAGACTTTCAAAAACCGTTAAATCCGCTCTACCTAAGGTAGCAGTATCTAAGCATACTATTTTCATTAATCTTTTACTATATGTCCTACAAATTTAGAATAATTATCAAGCACCAAACCACCTTTTCTAAAACCTAATCCACAACCCTCATAAGCAAAGAAAACTCCTGCTTGATAATAATCATTTTCATTTTTGTTAAACTCAGCAAATTCTTGATATACAAAGCGATTATTTTGATAATCTCCCTTTGTTTCAAAACTTACATCTCCATTAGCTTCTATAATAGAAACATTGGCTCCTTCTCTACCAAAAACAGGTTTTTTAACACATTTTTTACCCACTAAAGGTTGATCACTTGTTTCAAGCAATAAAGGATGATTTGGATAAAGCTCCCATAAAATTTTCATTATACCTTTACTTTGAAAAAGTAAAGTATAAGCAGGATTTAAAATGATTGCTTTTTGATTTTGCATGATTTGAGTTAAAAGCATAGCAAGCTCACCCTCTTCTATGGCTATACTCTCCCAAGGAATGAGTTTGAAAAAATACTCAAAATTTACATCATTTTTAAAAACACCTTCGGGCGAAAATTCTACTTCATCTATAAAAGAAAACTCACTCTCAAAACCTGCTTCACTAGCAATGTGTGCTAAAAGTTTGGTTGTGATCATATCCTCATCACTGCCTGCAATTGAAGAAAATAATATCTTCCAACCCTCATAATATTTTTCAAACTCACTTACATCTTCTTCTAAAGTGATAAGTCTTTTAAAATTATCTTTTAAGGCTTCATATATATTATTAAATTGCGAGCTTTCATCTAGGTTATTTTGCTTTAAAATAGCCCATTGTAAAATAGCACTTTCAAATAAAGATGTTGGAGTATCAGCATTAAATTCTATTAGCTTTATAGGCTTACCATCAAGTCCACCTGCTAAGTCAAATCTACCATATAAATGCCAATGCACATCATTTTCCCAACTCATCTTAATCGCATCAACCAAATTAAAAGGAATTCCAAGCTCATCAAAACGATCATTATCAATCACTTCTTGTGCAGCAGCCACAAACATATCATAAAGCTCATTCACTGCTTCATAATACGCATTTGCTTCATTTTCCCTCACGCAAACTAAATTAGAATCTAAATAATCACTTCCATCATTATCTGTATGCCATGAAAAGCCAATTTGATCTAAATATGATTTTTCTAAAGGATTTACTTTTAAAAAATTCATTTTTTACCCTTAAGATCCAAAAGAGTTAGAAGAACTTGAGGTAGCCTTAGAGCCACCACCAAAAAAGCCTGATTTTTTCGCACTTGAGCCTGAAGTAGCACTTGTACTTGCTTTATTAAAGCTATTTACACTTCTTTGATAAGCACTTTGATTTGAAAATGCTCCTCTTTGTTGATTTGCAAAATTTTGATTATTAAAAAGCTTTGAACCTATCCAGCTACCAAGTATAGCACCAGCTGCACTTGCAAGCAATGTTTCACCTAAAGAAAGTCCTCCGCTACTCATTTGAGCATTATTTGGATTTGTTAAATTTGAAGTACCATTGTCTATTTTAGCAGCTTCTTCTTGGATTAATTTATCCATTTCTTCTTTGCTTAAAACTCTTTCTGTGCCATCAAGTTGTTTTAAAACCACCCTAGTTTCATCACTTGGAAATTGATCTTTGATTTTGTATTGATTTGGAGCGGTTTCTTCAATGATAACAAAAGCACCTTGGGTATTTGCTGCTTGGCTTAATGCATTATTAGAATCATTTGTATTGTTGCTACACGCACTTAAAGCACCGCCACTTATAGCAGCAATACCGCTTATCATACTAAGCTTAAGTATAGTTTTTATATGTTTCATAATCTTTCCTAAATTTATAAGTTTAACTTAATAAGATTTTAACAAAAAAAGTATTAATAAAAATTAATTGCTTTAATTTATCATAATCATTAAATTACTACTTAAAATAAATACAGCAAAAGCAAAAAATATAAAAGCACTTAAATAATCAATAAGTTTTAAATTCTTTTGATAAATTCTTACCATGAAAGGTTTTGAAAATAATAAAGAAATCAAAGAAAAGTAAATTATGGTTTCTAAGATCAAAACAAACACTAATACTATCAACATCCATCGCATTTGAGCAAAATCAAAACTTGCAAAAACACTAGCAAAATAAAAAATAACTTTTGGATTTGATAAATTTGTTATAACGCCACTTAAAAATGCAGATATATGAGTTTTTTGAACTTTTATATTACCTATTTTTGTATTTTTATAAATCCCATAAGATAAATACAAAAGATAGCAAGCTCCAAAGCTTGATAAAACGATTTGCAAAAATGGAAATTGATGAAAAATCACACTCAAACCAAGTATAGAAAGTATAATCCACACACTCATGGCCAAACTCACACCCAAACTTGCTTTTAAAGCACTTTTAATACCTTCTCTTAAAGCACAAGAACTTACTAAGAAAAAATCAGGTCCTGGTAAAATAAGTCCAAAAAAATGAATGATTAAAATCCAAAGAAACATAAAAATAATCGAAGAAAAGCCGAAAATTCGGCTTTTTGGTATTAGAGTCTTGACTCGTAGCGTCTAAGCATATAAAGTCTTTTAAGCATTTTTTTGCGTGCTGAAATTTTTTGTTTTTTGCGAATTTCAGTCATAGGTTCAAAAAATCTTCTTGCGCGAACTTCAGTAACAACTAGATTTCTATCTACTTGTTTTTTGAATTTTCTATACGCTTCATCAAAAGACTCGTTAGGATGTACCTTGATTCCTGGCACGACCCTCACCACCTTTCGTTAAAAATTTGAAAGTTTTGATTATACCATAATTTTACTTGAAAATAAAATTTATTTTTGTAATAATTACATAAATAAAAATTAAACATAAATTCTTAATTAAGACAAAGTTTGGTTTAATTTTTCTAGTATTACAATTAAAAAAAATATTTTACAAGGAAGTCAAAATGAGTGCCTGTGTCACTAATTATACTAAGAAAAGATATATAGCTTATATCGTTTCCATGGTTATTTTCATTGCTTTGCCTTTTATCAAAATCAATGGAAATCATTTCTTTTTATTAAGTTTTGATCATAAAAAACTTAATTTATTTTTTATAGCTTTTGATACCCAAGAGCTTTATTTAATGCCATTTCTTATTATGGGTATGTTTTTAACCATACTTTTTGTTACTACCTTAGCAGGAAGAATTTGGTGTGCATGGAGTTGTCCTCAAACCATTGCTAGGGTTATTTATAGAGATTTATTGCAAACAAAAATATTTAAAATACACAAAAGCACAGCAAACAAACAAAAACAAGTAGATGGATTTTTTATCAAAAAAGCTTTAAGCATTGTGATTTTTTATCTTTTTTCTCTATTAATGATGAGTGCATTTTTATGGTATTTTGTACCACCTGAAGATTTTTTTGTATATATTCAAAACCCTGCTGATCATTTATTGCTTTTGGGAATTTTGTTTTGTGCTTCTTTGGCCTTTACTTTTGATATAGTGTATTTGGGTGAAAAATTTTGTGTTTATGTATGCCCTTATGCAAGAATTCAATCTGTAATGTTTGACAATAATACTGTTCAAGTCATTTATGATGATAAAAGAGGTGGAGTGATTTATGATGGGCATACCAAACTTTATCAAAAACCACCACAAGGTGAATGCATAGGATGTGAAGCCTGTGTAAAAATTTGCCCTACACATATAGATATACGCCAAGGAATGCAACTTGAGTGTATTAATTGTCTTGAGTGTGCTGATGCTTGCTCGAAAATTCAAGCTAAATTTGATCGCCCTAGTTTGATTAATTGGACTAGTGCAAAAGCTATTGAAACAAGAGAGAAGGTAAAATATTTTAGATTTAGAACTATCGGATATTTAGTAGTTTTATGTGGTGTTTTTGCGGCTTTAGTTTTAATGGGAAGCAAAAAAGAAAATATGCTTTTAAATATTAATCGTTCTAGCGAGCTTTATCAAATTAGAAAAGCGCATGATGGAGAATTAATTATTAGCAATGCTTATGTATTTTTATTCCAAAACACTGATAATAAAGCTCATGAGTATTATTTTGATGTGAAATTACAAGGCATTGATGATGGTTTAGAAATCATTAGACCAAAAAAACCTTTTAAATTAAAAGCTGGAGAAAAAGATAAACAAATAGTTGTACTAAAAGCTACTAAAAAACTAGCTGATAATGATAGAAAAGATACAGTGATACCTTTAACTATTAAAGCATATGCGCTTGATGATAAAAATATCATAATCACAAGAGAAAGTAATTTTGTCTATCCTAAAAACTCAATTATAGAGCACAAAAAACACCAATGATAAAAAAACTTTCTTCAAAATCTCAAGCAAGGCTTGAAAAAATCAAACAAATTGCTGCGGAGTCGTTTTTAGAAAACGGCTACGAAGCAACTAATCTTAAAGATATTATCAAGCAAGCTGGTGGTTCATTTTCTTGTGTATATGAGCATTTTAAAAGTAAAGAAGGTTTATTTGAAGCGGTTTTAAATGATTTTGCAGAAAATCATTTTCTAGCTATTTTGAAAAAAAATATGCAACTTTCACCCAATGCTAATTTAGAAGAATTTTTATATCAATTTGCTAAAGCTTATTTGGGAATTTTTAATGACGCTAAAACCATAGCTATAGTAAGGCTTTTATATTCTGAAATTTATAATGAAAAATTTGATTTTGGGAAGTGGTTTAAAGGAAGCAATAGAAAAGAAGTAGAATATGTTCTTCAAAAAAGATTTGAAGAAGAAAATAATGAAAATTTAGCCAAAAATGCTGAATTTTTAAGCTATACATTTTGTGCTATGCTTAGGGGAACCTTTTTTATACAAAGTACTTTTGAAAATAAGGTTTTAATGAGTAAAAAAGAGCAACAAAATCATGCAAAAAAAGTTGTTAAGCTTTTTACTCAAGGAATTGTTAATTTTAATTAACCAAAGATTGATAGAATAACAATCATACAATTTTGTAATATAAATTACTTTTTTAGCTAAATAAATAATTTAAGGAAACCAATGAAAACAAAACTTTTAACTCTAGCTTGTGCCTCGCTGATATTTGTAGCATGCTCAAATGATAAAAACGCACAAGTTAAACAACTCCCTCCTCAACCTGTAAGTATTATGACTATGCAAAGTGCTAATTTACCTTTAGAATTTACCTATCCTGCAAGATTAAGCACTGAGTTAGATGTGGTGATCAAGCCTAAAGTAAGCGGTGAAATCAAAGCAAAATATTTCAAAAGTGGCCAAGCTGTCAAAAAAGGCGATAAACTTTTTCTTATAGAGCCTGATAAATACCAAGCAACTGTAAATATGGCTTATGGAGATGCTTTAGTCGCAAGAGCAAATTTTGATGATGCTGAAAAAAATTTCAAAAGAGATCAAATTCTAATAGAAAAAAATGCTATTTCACAAAAAGAATTTGATGCAAGTTTGGCTAAATTTAATTCTACCAAGGCTAATTTAGAAAGTGCTAGAGCAAAGCTTGCTAATGCAAGATTGGACTTAAAATACACCGTGGTAAGCGCTCCGTTTGATGGGGTTTTAGGAGATGCGCTAATGGATGTGGGTGATTATGTAAATGCTTCATCAACTGAGCTTGTACGCATTACAAACATTAATCCAATCTTTGCAGACTTTTATATTTCTGATGTAGATAAAATCAATATGAATAAAAATATTCAAAGTGGCAACTGGCAATTAGAAAATATCCAAGTGCAAGCTAATGTTGGCGGTGAGCTTTTCAATGGAAAATTGTATTTTATAGATAGCGTTATAGACACTCGTAGTGGTGGAGTAAAAGCAAAGGCTATTTTTGATAATAATAACTCAAGCTTAATGCCTGGTTCTTTTGCAAATGTTCATGTTGGTGGTTTTGTTCAAAAAGATGGTTTTGAAATTCCTCAAGCTGCACTTTTGCAAGATGATAGTGCTACTTATGTTTATACCTTAGCAGATGGAAAAGTAGTTAAAACTATTGTTAATGTTATCTATCAAACTTCTGATAAAGCAATCATCGACAAGGGCTTAAAAAATGGCGATAAAGTGATTTTAAATAACTTCAAAAAAATCCGACCTGGTGCAAGCGTTAGCGTAATGGAGAATAAATAATGTTTTCTAAATTTTTTATAGAAAGACCTGTATTTGCTTCTGTTGTAGCTATTATCATTTCTTTAGCAGGGATTATAGGGCTTTATTCTTTACCTGTGGAGCAGTACCCTTCTCTAACTCCACCCGTTGTAAAAGTAAGTGCAAATTACTCAGGTGCTGATGCTCAAACAGTGGCTCAAACAGTGGCTATTCCTCTTGAAGACGCAATCAATGGGGTTGAAAATATGATTTATATGGATTCAACTTCAAGCTCTTCAGGCGATATGAGCTTAAGTGTGTATTTTAACATAGGTACAGATCCTGACCAAGCAACAGTTGATGTTAATAATAGAATTTCAGCTGCTATGGCAAAACTACCTGAAGATGTTAAAAAAACTGGTGTTAGTGTAAGAAAAACTGGTTCAAGCATTTTAGAAGTTGCTACTTTGTATTCTCCTGATGGTTCTATGGATTCACTTGAAGTATATAATTACGCTGCATTAAATATCTTAGATGATCTTGCTAGGGTTCCTGGTGTGGGTAATGCTGTAGCTATTGGCTCAAGAAATTATTCTATGAGAATTTGGCTTAATCCTGATTTATTAAACAAATACCAAGTTACTGCAACTGATGTTATCGCTGCAGTTAGTGAGCAAAATGCTCAATATGCTACTGGTAAGATAGGTCAAGAGCCTGTAGTAGAAAGATCTCCTTATGTGTATTCAGTAACTATGCAAGGAAGGTTAAAAAACACCAAAGAATTTGAAGATATTATCATAAGAGCAAATAGCGATGGCTCTTTTTTAAGACTTAAAGATGTGGCTGAAGTTTCTTTGGGCTCAAGAGAATATACATTCAATGGTAGATTAAATGGAAATGATGCAACTCCTATTTTGATTTTCTTACAAACTGGAGCAAATGCAGTAAGTACAGCTGAATTGGTACAGAAAAAATTTGAAGAACTTTCTAAAAGTTTTCCTGAGGGCTTAGCTTATAAAGTGCCTTATGATACAACTATATTTATTAAAGCTTCTATTAAAGAAGTGGTAAAAACTTTTTTTGAAGCACTTATTTTAGTTGTGATTGTAATGTATTTATTCTTAAAAAATTTCCGCTCAACTATCATACCTATGATTGCTGTGCCTGTTTCTATTTTAGGAACTTTTGCAGGATTATATGTCTTAGGTTTTAGTATTAACCTACTTACGCTTTTTGCTTTAGTTTTGGCCATTGGTATTGTTGTTGATGATGCGATTATTGTGGTTGAAAATATCGATAGAATCATGCATGAAGATCCAAATATAAGCATAAAAGAAGCAGCTATTAAAGCCATGGATGAAGTTGCTGCACCTGTTGTATCTATCGTTCTTGTACTTTGTGCAGTATTTATACCTGTTTCATTTATATCTGGCTTTGTGGGAGAAATTCAAAGACAATTTGCTATAACCCTTGCAATTTCAGTTACAATTTCAGGTTTTGTAGCTTTAACTCTAACTCCTTCTTTGTGTGCGATCTTTTTAAGAAGAAATGAAGGTGAACCATTTTATTTTGTGAAAAAATTTAATGATATTTTTGATTGGTCTACTGAAGTTTTTGGAGCCGGAGTAGCTTATATACTTAAAAGAACTGTACGTTTTGTTATAATATTTTTTCTTTTAATAGGTGGTTTATATGGATTATTTAAATTAGTACCAAACTCACTTGTTCCAGCTGAAGATCAAGGAAATTTTTTAACTATTGTTAATCTACCTGCAGCATCTTCTCTTAATAGAACCACTCAATCCATGGATGCTATGGCAGAAGAACTACGCAAAAATGAAAACATAACAAATATTGTAGGTCTTATAGGTTACGATCTTTTCACAGGCTCTTTAAAAGAAAATGCCGGTGCAATGTTTGTGAATTTAAAAGATTGGAACGATAGAGATACTAGTAGTTTTGATTTAACAGGAATGTATAACAAACAATACTTTTTAAATCCAAATTTCCAAACTTTCTTTGTTAATCCACCGCCAATCCAAGGCTTAAGTTTAACTGGTGGTTTTGAAATGTATGCACAAAATCGTGGTGGTAAAAGCTATGATGAAATTCAAGCAGATGTAAATAAATTAGTTGAAGCAGCAAACAAACGTCCTGAGCTTAACAACGTAAGAACAACGCTTGATACTAATTTCCCACAATTAAAATTAGAAATTGATCGTGATAAAGTAAAACTTTATGGTTTAAATTTAGCTGATGTATTTAGTACACTAAATGCTACTATAGGAACTTATTATGTAAATGATTTTTCTATGCTTGGGAAAAATTATCGTGTAAATATTAGTGCCATTGGAGATTTTAGAAATACTCAAAATGCTTTAAAAAACATCTTTGTTAGAGCAAATGATGGTTCTATGGTAGCCCTAGATAGCGTTTTAACGCTTCATAGAGGGGTTGGACCTGATGATGTAAAACGCTTTAATATGTTTCCATCAGCACTAGTGCAAGGCGATCCTGCTCCTGGTTATACTTCAGGACAAGCAATTGATGCTATTGCTCAAGTTGCTAAAGAAACTTTGGGAGAGGATTATTCTATTGCCTGGGCAGGTTCAGCTTATCAAGAAGTCACAAGTAGTGGTGCAGGTCAAGTAGCTTTTGTACTAGGACTCTTATTTGTATTTTTAATCCTAGCAGCTCAGTATGAAAGATGGCTCATGCCTTTAGCGGTAATCACTGCTGTACCTTTTGCGGTATTTGGTTCTTTACTTCTTGTATGGCTTAGAGGCTTAGAAAATGATATATATTTTCAAACAGGGCTTTTACTTTTAATAGGTCTTTCAGCTAAAAACGCCATTTTGATTGTTGAGTTTGCCATGGAAGAACATCTTAAAAAAGGAAAGAGTATTTTTGATGCTTCTATTAGCGCAGCAAAATTAAGATTTAGACCTATTGTAATGACTTCATTAGCATTTATTTGTGGTATTTTACCTTTATACTTTGCTTATGGAGCAGGAAGCGCTAGTCGTCATGCAATAGGCACGGGTGTCATAGGGGGTATGATAGCAGCTTCTACTATAGCCATTTTCTTTGTACCTTTATTTTTCTATTTACTAGAAAGTTTTAATAAATGGCTTGATAAAAAAAGAGGTAAAATCAATGCATAAGTTAATAATTTTTGCAAGTTGTTTTTTAATAACAGCTTGTAGTTTAAAACCAAATTTAGAAATCAAAGATGTAAATTACACTAAAAGTTTAGATCAAAACATTAGCATTAATAAACAATGGTGGAAAGCTTTTGATGATAATTATTTAAACACCTTAGTCGATCAAGCTTTAAAAAACAATAACGACTTGCAAATTGCATATATGAATTTACAAAAAGCTTATGAAACTTTAGGTATAGCAAGAAGTGATTTGCTTCCTAAGCTTGATGGAAGTGCTAGTGGAGCAAGAGGAAAAACTAGCATTAATGCTCCAAGCAACAAAAGTAATGAATTTGTCTATGGTAATGATTTTAACATGGGTTTAAATTTAAGCTATGAAGTAGATTTATGGGGCAAATACAGAGATACTTATGGTGCTTCAAAAGCAAAATTACAAGCTAGTGAGTTTGACTATGAAAGTGCGAGATTAAGCTTAATTTCTAATGTAGTAAAAACTTATTTTAATCTAGCAAGCTTAAGCGAGCAAGTAAAAATTTTAGAAGAAACAACCCAAAGTTATCAAAAAACTTATGAGTTAAAATTAGAGCATTTTAAACTTGGAGTGATTAGTGAGTATGAGCTTAACAAATTTAAAGCTGAGCTTGAAAATTCAAGAGTTTTACTCACAAATGCTAAAATTCAAAAAGAAGCTAATACTAAAGCTTTAAAAATCTTAACTTCAAATGATATTGATGATATACTTTATAATAGCATAGAGTATAAAAAAATAGGACAATACGAGCTTAGCATACCTGAGGGCATTGGCAGTGAAATTTTACTTCAAAGACCTGATGTGCAAGCTAGTTTAAAAACTTTAGAAGAAAAAAACTATCTTGTTGGAGTAGCTAGAACTGCATTTTTACCAAACCTTTCTTTAACAGGACTTTTGGGCTTTCAAAGTAATGATTTAGATCTTTTAGTCAAACATGGAAGCAATACTTGGAATGTAGCTGGAAATTTTGCAATGCCGATTTTTCATTGGGGTGAGATTATGAATAATGTTAATATTGCAAAACTTACCAAAGATGAAGCATTTTTACAATATGAAAACACCTTAAAAACAGCCTTTGGGGAAATAAGACTTGCTTTATTTAACCGCCAAAGCTATTATGAAAATGAGCAAAATTATAAAAATTTATTTCTAGCCCAAAGTAAAATTTATGAAATTTCTACCTTAAGATATGAAAATGGTGTGATTAACTTGGCTGATTTTTTACAAGATCAAAGAAATTACCTAAATGCTAAACTTTCTTATACTAACTCATCTTATGAGCTTGCAAATTCTATCGTAGATGTTATGAAAGCTTTTGGTGGAGGATTTAACGCTAAAGAAGAATCAAAAGAAAACATCAAAGCTATGGAAGAAAACTTAAAGGAAAACTTTTATAACAACTAAGTCTTTAAGGCTTAGTTGTTAATGCATTTGAATTTGAATTCTTTGATTAAAATTATTATTTCCTCTATCTTTTGGGCTATTATGCTCAAAACGATAACGCATACTGCCTGAAACATTAACATCTTGGAAAATTTCATCTAAAGGCGCAGAATTTGACACACTTATAAGTCCTAGTAAAAATACAAAAAATGCTATAAAAATCTTTTTCATTATAAAGCCTTTGTAAAAATATGATACAATTATAGTCTTTTTAAATAACTACAAAATGAAAATTTAGGAAAAATATGAATTTTTTACAAAACCTAGCTCTTTCTTACTCACACAAAGCTATGCAAAAATCTTTAGAAAATGGTTTTGATGTGAAACTTTTAAAAGAAGGACAAGAAAAAAAAGTTAATCCAAAAAAATCTTATATGCTTTATGCTCACATACCATTTTGTCATACTTTTTGCCCATATTGTAGCTTTCATAAGTATTATTACAATGAAGATTTAGCAAAAAGATATTTTGAAAGTTTAAGAGAAGAAATCAAACAAATCAAAGATAAAGGATTTGATTTTACTTCTATGTATGTGGGTGGTGGCACTACTTTGATCAACGAAGAAGAGCTTGCTAAAACTTTAGAACTTTGCAAAAAATTATTTAATATTAAAGAAATTTCTTGTGAAACCGATCCAAACCATATTGACCCGAAAAAATTAGAAATGTTTAAAGGGCTTATAGATCGTTTAAGTTGCGGTATACAAAGTTTTGATGATGATACTTTAAAAAAAGTAGCAAGATATCATAAATTTGGTTCAAGTAAAGAACTTCAAGAAAAACTTTCTAAAGCCATAGGTGTGCTTCCTATCATGAGTCTTGATTTGATTTTTAATTTTCCTTCTCAAACTAAAGAGCAATTACTCAATGATTTAGAAATAGCAAAAAGTTTAAAACCTCAACAAATCACAACTTATCCTTTGATGAAATCCAATTTAACCAAAGATAATATCGCAAAAACTTTAGGAGTAAGTTTTAAAGATAATGAATTTGAGTTTTATAAAATCATTGTAGATTTTTTCAAAGATTATGAAAGAAATAATGCATGGTCATTTTCTTTAGAAAAAAGTAGCTTTAATGATGAGTATGTAAGTAGCCATCATGAGTATTTAGGCGTGGGAAGTGGGGCTTTTAGCTTTTTAGATGGAGAACTTTTAATCAATGCTTTTAATTTAAATGATTATTCTAAACTCATCAAAGAAAAACAAAATGCAAATATTGCTAAAGCTAATTTTGGTAAAAAAGAAATCATCAAATATGTCTTTTTAACCGAAATGTTTACTGGTAAAATCGAAATTGATAAATTTAATAAAACTTTAGATTGTAATTTAGAAAAAGATCTTTTCATCGAGCTTTTAGGCCTTAAACTAAGTAAAGCTATAAAAAAAGAAAACAATACTTTATATACAAGTGAATTTGGACGTTATTTGTTTATGGTATTAATGAAAGATTTTTACACAGGTATGGATTTAGTGCGTGCTGTATTTAGAGATGATAAACGCTTACAAGATAAAGAACGCATTAATATCATGCAAGAAAATGTTGATCCACTTGATTTTAAAAGTATGGAGTTTAAAGGATAAAAAGCCTTTAAAAAAAGGCTTTTTACTAAAACGGTCTTACCACCATCATAATAGCGATGATTATAAATAATATTGTTGGAATTTCATTATAAGCTCTAAAGAATTTCCCACTTTTTTTGCAAGTATCATTTTGAAGTTGTCTATAATAATAATAATTTTGCAAATGATAAATGATTAAAAGTAAAGCACAGGTTAATTTAGCATGCATATATCCACCTACCATTAACACATCTTTATTGGCCATCATCATTAAACTTCCAGTGATTGCAGTAGCTATCATAGCAGGAGTTTGGATATAAAAATACAATTTTCTTTCTTGAATTTTCACCACTTCCACAAAGCCTTTATTGTCTTTATGCTCTGTGTGATAGACAAAAAGTCTTGGTAAATAAAACATTCCAGCCATCCATGAAACAAAAGCCAAATAATGCACCATTTTAATCCATAAATACCATTCATTCAAAAAATCTAACATTTTTCTCCTTTTTTATTAAAAATTTCTTTTATTAAAATCAAAGCTACGCTAATGTTTATCATCACATCAGCTAAATTAAACACAGCAAATTCAAACCACTTATGCCAAAATACAAAATCCACTACACCTATATGCACAAAGCGATCAAGTAAATTAGAACACCCAGCAGATAGCATAATGGCAAAAGCGATCAAATGTGTTTTAAGAAACTCTTTTTGATAAAGTAAATACCCAAACAAAGCCAAAATAAAAACAAGCTGTATGTATTTTAAATACTCTCCCAAAAATGCAAACATTGAAAAGGCCACACCAGTATTATAGGTTAAAACTAAATCAAAAAATTCACCCTTATACTCAAGCCCTTGTAAAAACAAATACTTGCTTGCTTGATCTAGTATAAAAATCAAAGCAAAAACAAGCCAAAATTTTAAAGGCAGGATTTTAAGCATTCAACGCTTTCATAAAAAAGCTTTCCACAGCTTTCATTTCTTTTTCTAAAAGCTTAATGTCTTTTGCTTCAAGCAATAAGCGTATTAAATTTTCTGTACCTGAATATCTAAACAAACTAGCAATTCCTTTTTTTTCTAAATCTTTTTTCAACTCATCTAAGCCTGCAAGCTTGCTTAAGTCTTTTTTCTCTGAAATTTTAAGATTATGTAAAAGTTGTGGATAAGGCTTAACTTGATTTAAAATTTCACTTGCGCTTTTTGCTTCACTAAGCATTAAAGCACTAAATTGTAAAGCAGCTACCAAACCATCTCCAGTTTTTGCATAGTCACTAAAGATAATATGCCCGCTTTGTTCCCCACCAAAATTTCCACCACATTCTTTGAGTTTTTCAAGTACATATTTATCGCCTACATTGCAAGTTTCATGTGTGATTTTATGTTTAGTTAAAAACTCTTTTAAAGCACCATTACTCATTATAGTGCTAACCACG
Source organism: Campylobacter sp. CNRCH_2014_0184h (assembly GCF_025772985.1). NCBI lineage: Bacteria > Pseudomonadati > Campylobacterota > Epsilonproteobacteria > Campylobacterales > Campylobacteraceae > Campylobacter > Campylobacter sp. CNRCH_2014_0184h. The sequence continues at coordinate 17,864 of NZ_JAKMTB010000004.1, forward strand.
CTTGATTTTAGCTTGCCTTGTTTTTTCAAAAATAAAGCTAAAACACCCAAAAGACTATCTCCATGAGCTACTTCGCCTTTTTCATCCACAACAACCAAACGATCTGCATCCCCATCAAAAGCAAAGCCCACATCTGCTCTAAATTTCTTTACTTCCAAAGCCAAATTTAAAGGATGTAAAGCCCCACAATTTTCATTGATATTTAAACCATTTGGCTTATCATTGATTACAATCACATCTGCACCAAGTTCTTTAAAAACTGTAGGTGCTACCTTATAAGAAGCCCCATGAGCCACATCTAAAACAACGCGCAAAGACTTTAAAGTCAGCTCTTTAGGAAAAGAATTTTTTATAGAAACAATATATCTTCCTATTACATCATCAATTCTTTTTGCTTGACCAATTTGAGATTTTGTTGTTCTTGCTTCTTCTATGAGTTTATCATTAAAATAAATTTCTTCTATTTTTGCTTCTGCTTGCTCATCAAGTTTATTTCCATGTGCATCAAAAAATTTAATACCATTATCATAGTAAGGATTATGCGAAGCTGATATCATAATCCCTGCATCACAACGCATATCTTCAGTTAAAAACGCAATAGCAGGTGTTGGCATAGGACCTATTTCTATAACATTATAACCTATAGAAGTAAGTCCTGAAACGATAGCATTTTCTATCATATAACCGCTTCTTCTTGTATCTTTTCCTACTAAGATATTGTTTGTAAGGGCTTTGTCTTTAAAATAAATTCCAGCAGCCATAGCCAAACGCATAGCTAAAAACGAATCCAAAAATTCCCCTGCTTTACCGCGTACTCCATCTGTTCCAAAAAGTTTCATTTTTTTACCTTTGATTTTAAATAGTGCAATTATAAGAAAAAAAGTTAAGTAATGTATAAATGTGAGAATTTTATAAGCATTAGTTAGTAATAAAAATATATAATTTTTAAAATTTCACTTAAGGAAAATGAATGAAAAAAATCATCGCAGGTGTTGTAGTAGTTGTTTTATTAGTTATAGGGTTTTTTGCCTCAGCTTCTTACATTAACACTATCAATGGAAAAATATTTGCTCAAATGAGTCAAGATACACCATATTACAGCGTTGAAGATGCTAACTATACCAAAGGACTTTTAAATTCCAAAGGAAGTTTTATAGCTACACTAAATGACTTACCTTATAGTTTTAAAGTGAATGTAGATTTTTCTAATAATTTTTTTGCAAGTAATAATGCCATCGTTTCTATTTTAAATGAAAATGAAGACTTAAAAGGCATTTTCCCAAATGAAGAAATCTTTAAAATCTTAGTTAGTGCAAAAGGTGGAGACATTAACATCAATGCAAAAATAAACGATATCAATTTCACCCGCAATGATACAAATTTAGTTTTAAATAATACATCTTTTAAGATTAGAGGTTCTGAGGAATTTGTAAAAAATATGGAGCTTAATCTAGGTTATGTTTTATTAGAACAACTATCTCATGAAGAAAAATTAGAAGCAAAAAATATCAAAATTTCTGAATTTCCTATACAAAAATTAAGTTTTAATGATATTTTTAGCCCTAGTAGAAATAGTGAGCAAAATATAAGCATTGATAGTGTTAATTTTATAAGTTCTATTGCTTTTGACTTTGATAAATTAAAAATTTTTGCAAAAACAGCTCAAAATGCTCAAAACGATTATGATAGTGTTTTAAAACTAGATTTAGCTAAATTTAACCTTGCAAATGAAAACTTTATGCTAAATAACATTAACTTAGATATGAATTTTAATAATCTTTCTAAAAAAGCTTATGATAGCTTAGTGCAAAACTCAAATACTGATATTTTTTCTATGATGCTTTTAGCAAGTCAGTTTTTAAAAGCAAACCCACAAATCATCTTAAATAACCTAAGCTTTGAAAAAGAAGGTAAAAAATTTGACGCAAATGGGCAAACTATTTTCACTGAAAATAATATAAAATCACAATTTCACGCAAACACTGAAATTCTTCCAAGTCAAATTTGGCCTGATTTTGCAAATTTTGATACTTATTTTGTAGATAATAATGGCTCTTATGTGCTTGATTTTATTTATGATGATTCTAACAAAAGTGATGTTACAACTATCATTAATGGTGAAAGACTTACCATAAATCCACAATGACAAATTTAAGCTTAACTTTTCGTCCTAAAACTTTAGATGAGGTTTTAGGACAAGAAAATTTAGTAGAAATTTTTAAAAAATTCATACAAGTTTCAAAACTCCCCCATAGTGTATTTTTTGGTCCAGCAGGTTGTGGAAAAACCTCTTTTGCAAGAGCTATAGCGTATGAGTATAAACTAGACTTTTATGAGTTTGATGGAGGAAATTTTAAACTTGAAGAGCTTAGAAAAATACTAAGTAATTATGAAAATTCTTTATACAAACCTTTGATATTTATCGATGAGGTGCATAGGCTTTCAAAAACCCAGCAAGAAATGCTTTTAATCCCTTTGGAAAATCAAAAATGCCTTTTCATAGGTGCAAGCACTGAAAACCCTTATTTTACTTTAACTTCAGGCATAAGAAGCAGAAGTATGCTTTTTGAATTTAAAGGTTTAGAGTATAAAGACTTAGAAAAACTTGCCACAAAGGTGCAAGAAAAACTCCAATGTAAAATCGATGATGATGCCAAAGACTTTTTAATCACTTCTAGTGCAAATGATGCAAGAAGCTTTTTAAATTTATGTGAGTTTGCTTTAGCTTTAGATAGTACTCATATCACGCTTGAAACTTTAAAAAAATTAAGAGCAAATGTTTTAAGCGATGGCACTTCAAGTAAAGACACACACTATAAACTAGCTAGTTCTATGATAAAAAGCTTAAGAGGAAGTGATATAGATGCGAGTTTGTATTATCTTGCGAGGCTGATCGATGGGGGTGAAAGTGCGGATTTCATCGCTAGAAGATTAGTGATATTTGCAAGCGAAGATATCTCAAATGCAAACCCACAAGCACTTAATCTAGCCACAAGCACACTCATAGCAGTAAAAAACATAGGCTATCCTGAAGCTAGGATCATCTTAGCTCAATGTGTGGTATTTTTAGCAAGTTCGCCCAAGTCAAACTCAAGCTATCTTGCTATAAATGAAGCGCTAAATTATGTGCAAAACAACCCAGCTTTAAAAATACTCCCTTATCTTGATAATAACAACCCACAAAGAAAAAACTACCTTTACCCGCATGATTTTGGTGGCTGGGTTAAGCAAAGATATCTAGAAAAAGATTTGAAATTTTATCATAGCAAAGGCATAGGTTTTGAAGCGCAGCTAGACTTATGGCTAAACGATATGAAAAAAGTTAAAAAGTGATTTTAAGCACAATGTAAAAATATTTTTATATAATTTTCATTTTTTGGTTCCGTAGCTCAGTTGGTAGAGCACCACCTTGACATGGTGGTGGTCGTTGGTTCAAGTCCAATCGGAGCCACCATTTTTTACTTCTTTCGATTTCTTTAATTTCCAAAAAATGCTTTCAAAATGCCATATATAAACAAGCTAAATGATCTTTGATTTCAATTAATTTCTTTTGTGTTATAATTATTTTCAATTAATTAAGCTCATTGTTAGGGTTCTTTAAAGGAAAATAATGGCAAACATAGCAAAAAAAGCTTACAAGATAAAGATATTAGAAATTTAAAACCTAGTGATAAACAATACAAAAAAGCTGTAGGTAATATAAAACACAATTTTATTGTAAATTTTTACAATATTAATCATAAAATTATATAAGGAATAATTATGGCTACTAATGAATTAAAATCACTAAAAAATGTATTTGATGGAAAATATTTAAGAATACCAGATTATCAAAGAGGTTATGCTTGGGAGTATAATCAATTAAAAGATTTTTGGGAAGATTTGGAAAATTTAGAAAATGATAAAACCCATTATATGGGAGTTTTAACACTAGAAAAAGTTACGCAAGAAAAAAAAGAAGAAAAGATTGAATATTGGAAAATAGATTATGGAGCATATAAGTCAGATAATGTATTTTATATTGTAGATGGACAGCAAAGAATAACAACAAGCATTATTTTAATTTCAGTAATTTTAAATAATATAAAAGAAACACAACAAATAAAAGATAAAACTCTATGGTTTAGTGATGAAGAATATAATGATTTGTATAAAAAATATATTGCAAAATCAAATCAAAATGGTGAATATTTATATTATTTTGGATATACAGCAGATAACCCGAGTTATGAATTTTTAAAAACAAAAATTTTTGAAAATCAAAGCATATCAAATACTAATAATGAAACATTATACACAGCTAATCTAGAAAATGCAAAAAAATTTTTTAAAGAAAAAATCAATAATTTTACATTAAAACAAAAAGAAAATCTCTTTAAAAAAATAACTGAACAGCTTTTATTTAATGTATATGAAATATCCAATGATTTAGATGTATTCATTGCTTTTGAAACCATGAACAATAGAGGTAAAAAATTATCTAATTTAGAATTATTAAAAAATAGACTAATTTATTTATCTACAAAATTTGAAGATGAAGATAAATTTTCTTTAAGAAGAAAAATTAATGAATGTTGGAAAAAAATATATGAATACCTAGGAAAAAATAAATTACAACCTTTAAATGATGATGTTTTTCTTAAAAATCACTGGATTATGTATTTTAAATACAGTAGAGAAAAAGGAAATGATTATATTGTATCGTTATTAGAAGAAATATTTGTTTGTAAAAGGATACTAGGAAAAAATATAGATAATCCTTTAACTATTAAAGAAATAAATGATTACATTTTAAGTCTTAGCACAAGTATTGAACATTGGTATTATCTTTTTAATCCTGAACAATCTAATTACACCGAAGAAGTAAAAACATTACTTGATAAATTAAATAGACTAGGTTATAGATCTTTTGCACCACTTTTAATGGCTGTATTTAGTAAAAATAATACATTTAATAATGATGAAATTTGTGATTTACTTAAAATGATAGAAAAATTTATTTTTTTAATTTTTGAAATTTCAAAAAGACGATCAAATACCGGTGATAGTACTTTTTATAACTATGCAAACCAATATTATCACAATGATAAATCAAATATTTCTATTAAAGATATCATAGGAGTATATGATTTAAAAAATGATGAATATTCTGGAATTAATTGGTGGCTTGTTTCATATGTTGATATTGAACAATTTTATATTTATTTAAAAGACAAATTTAAAAATAAAGATGGTTATTATAGTTGGACTGGTTTATCATATTTCTTATTTGAATATGAATTATCACTTCAACATAAAAGTAAAAATAATACAATTAAAATCAATTGGAAAGAATATATAAATTCAAAAAAAGATTATCATAGTATTGAGCATATTTTACCTCAAACACCTACAGATAATTATTGGGTAGATAAACTAAAACAAGTTAATTCAGATGATTATAAATATATAATTAATTCTTTAGGAAATTTAATTCCATTATCAAAAGCTAAAAATTCCAAATTAAATAACAAAAATTTCTATATCAAAAAAAATGGAGAAGATGGAGAATTTATCGGTTATAAAAACGGTTCTTATTCTGAGCAAGAAATAAATGAAAAAGAAGAATGGGGAATTGAAGAAATAAATGAAAGAACAAATAAATTAATTGAATTTTTAATAAATCATTGGGAAATAGATAAATATTGTTTAATAAATAATATAAACGATAAATTAAATTTTATAAAAACCATCAAATAACACTCATATCAAGGAATATTTCCTTGATATATTTTTACATATATTTTAATAAATTTGTAAATTCTTGAATTTCTTTTTCTTGATCTAAGATGATTTTTTTCGCTATATCAATGATAGTTTTGTCTTTAGAGTAAAATAAAATTTGTTTTGAAGCATCTACCGCGCCTTGATGATGTGCTATCATCGCTTCTAGAAAGTCTTTATTAATGTTTTTGCTTTCTTTAACCGAACTCATTAAAATCATCATTTTTTGCATTAGCTCTTTTTCTTCTTGAACGAATTTTTTATAAGTTTCTTCATCAATTTGAGTTTTTGTATAAAGATTTTTATCTAGAATTTCTTGAAATTCTTGGATTTCTTTTTCTTGAGCTTTGATGATATTTTGAGCGATTTTTTTCATCTCTTCACTTTTTGTATGTTCTAACAAAATCTTAGATGAATCAATAGCACCTTGATGATGTGGGATCATATTAGCTAAAAAATCTCTTTCTATGTCATTGCTTTGTACTAAAGGATTTTTCATCATAGGTTCATGCATACTCATCATGATTTGTGATGAAATACTTCCAGAAGCTCCATGATGAGCATGATGAGAATTTGCAGCAAATAAAGCACTTGCTAAAACTAAACTTGAAACTATAGTTTTTATTTTCATTTTTTTCCTTAAATTTTTAATTTAAAATCAAAAATATATAAAAATATCACAAACTAAAATTAACAAAAAAATTCAATTTTTTTTTGTTATAATTTATTTAAAAATACACAAGGATGGAAAATGCTTAGAGAACTACTTGAGATAAAAAAAGAAATGGAACCTATAATTCATGATTGTTCAGTAAAAATTCAAGTAGCCGCAAGAGAAGTAATCGTAAGAAAAAGAGAATATGAAATTTATGGGCCTATGATAGATAGAGTATATCTTGATAATGCCATTTATATTAAAATTTTTGGTAGTGGGCGTGATACAAAAAGCACAAAAGTAGATATTAAAAACGGCCTATATATGGTGTATGTAGCTCCTGATAAACCAACTAATCAAGAAATCATGAATAAACTAAAAATCGCATTTGAAAGTATAGATAATAAATTCATTTCAAGAATTTTAGAACTCAATAGAAGAATGAAAGAAGTTATCAATAAAACCCAAGCAACCCTAGCAAAAGCATCAAATATGAATGTTTTAATAGAAACTAACCTAGGCGAAGCAAGTGCTGCACATAAGTTTGTAATCACTATCAAATATTTAAAAGATAATCAAAAATTAGAATTAAAAAATTCAAAATCTGCAGGTAGCTTTAGAGATACCAAAAATCACATCAACCTAGTAGTAGAAAAAAGTACTGATTCAGCAGTATGTGAAAAACTTTTACATGATGTTGAAATTTATTTTATAGGAAATGGAAAATAAAATTACTTTTTCACTCTCAAATTTGCTAAATGCGTCAAAGCCACCGCAATAGCATCTGTGATATCAAGTGGCTTGATATCTTTTGAAATTCCAAGCAATCTTTTCACCATAAAAGCTACTTGTTCTTTAGTAGCTTTTGCTTTACCTGTTACGGTTTTTTTTACTTGCAAAGGTGTGTATTCTGCAAATTCTCCATGGGTTTGTAAGATTTTTAAACTCAAAGCTCCACGAAATTGTGCTAGTTTTAAAACCGTTTTTGGATTATAAGCAAAAAATATATCTTCTATAGCTACCTCATCAAATTGATGATTTTTAAAGATTAAATCAAGTCCTTCACATAATTCTGTGATTTGATACTGCAAATCATTAGGTTTGATTTTGATAAGACCTGCTTCTATGAGTTGATTTTTATTATTAATCCTTTCTACAATAGCATATCCACAATACCTAGAACCAGGATCTATCCCTAAAACTTTCAAACTTTTCACCTTTTTATTCACATAGATGTGAAATTTAAATTTTTATGTGAATAATTTTAACCATTTTTTATAAAAAATAAGCTAGAATTTTAAGTTTTACATCATAATTTATAAGAAAAATAATGAATATAAAAGATTTTTTACTTGAGTTTAAAACTGAAATTAGCAATAACGAATACAATACTTACATTTCTCACTTACAATTTAGTGAAAAATTAAGTAAAAATAATATCTTAATATTTATCGCACCAAATCATTTTTTGGCTAAATTTATACAAACAAAATATGCACAAAAACTAGCTTATTTTTATGAAGTAAAAACAGGAATTAATCCTCAAGTTAAAATCATCACAAATGATCAAAAGGTAGAGAAAAAACATTTTTCTACAGATATTTCACAGATTAAATTTCAAAGTACTATTTTAAACCCTTCTTTTACTTTTGAAAGTTTTGTTGTAGGAGATTCTAATCAATTTGCCTATGCAACCTGCAAAGCCATAACCGATAAAAGCAAACTTGGAAAGTTATACAACCCTATCTTTATCTATGGCCCTACAGGACTTGGAAAAACTCACTTGCTTCAAGCTGTCGGAAATGTGTGTTTGGATAATGGATATAAGGTTATTTATGCTACAAGTGATAATTTTATCAATGATTTTACCATGCATTTAAATAACAAAACCATGAGTAAATTCCATGAAAAATATAAAAATTGCGATGTTTTACTCATCGATGATGTGCAGTTTTTAGGTAAAACGGACAAAATTCAAGAAGAATTTTTCTTTACTTTTAATGAAATCAAAGAAAAATTTGGACAAATCATCATGACAAGTGATAATCCTCCAAATATGCTAAAGGGCATAACAGAACGCTTAAAAAGTCGTTTTGCAAATGGGATCATTGCAGATATCACTCCACCTCAACTTGATACAAAAATCGCAATTATCAAGAAAAAATGTGAATTTAATGCTATTTATCTTAAACCCGAAGTCATAAGCTACATCGCTACTTCAATGGGAGATAATATCCGAGAAATAGAAGGCATGATTACAAATTTAAATGCCCAAGCAAGACTTTTTAACCAAGAAATCACTTTAGAAATCGTTAAAAGCTTTATGAAAGATCACATTAAAGAAACAAAAGAAAATATCAGTGTTGAAGATATACTTGCTGATGTTTCAAAAAGCTATAATCTTAAACCTAATGATATAAAATCAAATAAAAAAACACAAAATATCGTTATGGCAAGAAGGGTTGTGATATTTTTAGCAAGAGAGCTAACGACTATGTCTATGCCTCAACTTGCTAGATTTTTTAATATGAAAGATCACACCGCCATTTCACATAATATTAAAAAAATTCAAGAACTAATGAGTGAAAATGAAAACTTAAAAGCCATAGTAGAAGAATTAAGAAATAAAATTTTGACAAAAATAAAAAGCACCCTGTGAATAAAAGTGAAAAACAAAAAATTTTATTCTACGAGTAAAATTTCTATAAAAAAAGACTTTTAAAAAGCATTTCACATTTTCACATTGCCTATTATTATGATAAAATAAATTTAAAAAATAAAGGAAGTAAAAATGAAAATTAGCATTAACAAAAACACTTTAGAATCTGCCATAGTTTTAACTAACTCTTATGTAGATAAAAAAGACTCAAGCAATATCGCTTCTCACTTACTTTTTGAAGTAGTTGAAGATAAATTAATCATAAGAGCAAGTGATTATGAAATAGGTATTAATTATAAAATCAAAAAAATCAAAGTTGAAAGTGCAGGTTTTGCAACTGCTAATGCTAAAAGTATTTTAGATATTATAAAAAGTTTAAATAACGAAGATGTAGTCTTAGAAACCATAGAAAATTTCCTTTTTATTAGACAAAAAGGAACTAAATATAAACTTCCTATGTTTAATTATGAAGATTTTCCAAATTTCCCAAGCACTGAAGGAAAAGATAAATTTGATATTGATTCAAGTGATTTAAGTAGATCTTTGAAAAAAATCCTACCTGCAGTTGATACAAATAATCCAAAGTATTCTTTAAATGGTGCTTTACTTGATATAAAAACAACTCACATTAGTTTCGTAGGAACAGATACAAAACGCTTAGCAGTTTTCACACTTAATAAAACAAATGAAAAAGAATTTAACCTTTGTATCCCTAAAAAAGCTATTTTAGAAATGCAAAAAATCTTTTTTGAAAAAATTGAAATTTATTATGATGAAAATATATTGATTGCAAAAAATGATAATTTTGAGTTTTTCACAAAACTTATTAATGATAAATTCCCTGATTATGAAAGAGTAATTCCAAAAAATATTACAAAAGAATTTATTTTTAAAACTGAAGAATTTATGGATGCATTGAAAAAAATCAATGTAATTACTGAAAAAATGAAATTAAATTTCCATAAAAATAAACTTGTATTTGAAGGTATCAGTTTAGATAATATGGAAGCAAAAACTGAACTTGAAATGGAACTTAATATAGATGAGGAATTTAATCTTTGCATTAAAAATAAATTCATCACTGACTTTTTAAATTCTATTGAAAGCGAAACATTCAAACTTAGCATAAATGAACCTCATATGGCATTTTTAGTTTCAAGTGAAGAATTACAAACTGTAATTATGCCAGTTATTTTATAAGGAAAATAAATGCAAGAAAATCAAAATTATGGCGCAGGAAATATTAAAGTTTTAAAAGGCTTAGAAGCTGTTAGAAAACGCCCTGGTATGTACATAGGTGATACCAACATAGGCGGTCTTCATCATATGATTTATGAAGTAGTGGATAATTCTATCGATGAAGCTATGGCAGGTTTTTGTGATACGATTAATGTAGAAATTACCACAGAAGGTTCTTGTATAGTAAGTGATAATGGTAGAGGGATTCCTGTGGGAATTCACCCTACTGAAAATATCCCTACTTTAACTGTAGTTTTAACCGTGCTTCATGCGGGTGGAAAATTTGATAAAGATACTTATAAAGTTTCAGGTGGTTTACACGGGGTTGGTGTAAGCGTTGTAAATGCTTTATCAAAAAAATTAGTTGCTACAGTACATAGAGATGGAGAAATTTATCGCCAAGAATTTTCAGAAGGTAAAGTTACAAGTAATTTTGAAACCATAGGTAAAAGTAAAAAAACAGGGACAATCATAGAATTTTGGCCTGATGATCAAATTTTTGAAGTGACTGATTTTGATTATGAAATTTTAGCTAAAAGATTTCGTGAACTTGCATATTTAAATCCAAAAATTACTATAAATTTTAAAGATAACCGCGTAGGAAAAGCAGAAAGCTTTCATTTTGAAGGTGGTATAAGTCAGTTTGTTACAGATTTAAATAAAAAACAAGCTTTAACTAAGGCAATATTTTTCAATGTAGATGAAGAAGATGTAAATGTTGAAGTAGCATTGCTTTATAATGATAGTTATAGTGAAAATTTACTTTCTTTTGTAAATAATATCAAAACTCCAGATGGTGGAACGCACGAAGCAGGTTTTAGAATGGGCTTAACTCGTGTTATAAGTAATTACATTGAGGCAAATGCTAGTGCTAGAGAGAAAGACTCTAAAATTACAGGTGATGATGTAAGAGAAGGTTTGATAGCGGTTGTAAGTGTTAAAGTACCTGAGCCGCAATTTGAAGGACAAACTAAAGGAAAATTAGGTTCAAGCTATGTTAGACCTATAGTTTCTAAGGCTTCTTTTGAGTATTTGACAAAATATTTTGAAGAAAATCCTATTGAAGCAAAAGCTATCATGAATAAAGCTTTAATGGCAGCTCGTGGTAGAGAAGCAGCTAAAAAAGCTAGAGAATTAACCCGTAAAAAAGAAAGTTCAAGTGTAGGGACTTTACCAGGAAAATTAGCTGATTGTCAAAGTAAAGACCCAAGTGAAAGCGAAATTTATTTAGTTGAGGGTGATAGTGCGGGAGGTTCTGCAAAACAAGGTAGAGAAAGAACTTTCCAAGCGATTTTACCTTTAAGAGGTAAAATACTCAATGTTGAAAAAGCAAGACTAGATAAAATTTTAAAAAGTGAACAAATTCAAAATATGATCACAGCCTTTGGTTGTGGGATCGGTGATGAGTTTGATATAGAAAAACTAAGATATCATAAAATCATCATCATGACCGATGCTGATGTGGATGGTTCTCACATACAGACTTTGCTTTTGACATTTTTCTTCCGCTTTATGAATGATCTTGTAACAAATGGACATATTTATTTAGCTCAACCACCTTTATACCGCTATAAAAAAGGACAAAAAAAAGAAATTTATCTAAAAGATGAAAAAGCTTTAAATGATTATTTAATCGAAACAGGTATAGAAAGTTCTACTTATGAGGGTATAGGATTAAATGATTTAAAAGATTTTCTAAAAATCGTTGCAGCTTATAGAAGTGTTTTAAAAGAATTAGAAAAAAGATTTAATGTAATTTCAGTGATTAGGTATTTGATAGAAAATCCTGATTTGATAAAAGCTTCTAATGAAGAATTATTTAAAGTCATAAAAGAATTTTTAGAAAAACAAAATCACAATATCTTAAATTCATACATCAATGAAAATGAAATTCGTGTCTATGTACAAACTGAAAATGGTTTAGAAGAACTTATCATCAATGATGATTTATTTGCTAATCCTTTATATGAAGAGGCAAATTATATTTATCAAAAAATCAAAGATAGAGATTTAAAATTTGATAAAGACATTTTAGAAATTTTAGATGAAGTTGAAAAAAATGCTAAAAAAGGTGCTTATATACAACGCTATAAAGGTCTTGGTGAAATGAATCCTGAACAACTTTGGGAAACAACTATGGATCCAAGTAATCGTCGTTTGTTAAAGATCACCATAGAAGATGCTCAAAGAGCAAATGATACTTTTAACCTTTTCATGGGTGATGATGTAGAACCACGCCGTGAGTACATACAAGCTCATGCTAAAGATGTTAAACATTTAGATGTTTGATTTTTAAAATGAAAACTTTTTTACAAAATATCCCAAAAGTAGAATTACACTTACACATTGAAGGCTCATTAGAGCCTAAAATGATGTTTGAATTAGCTAAAAGAAATAACATCGTTTTAAAATATAAAAGCGAAGATGAGATAAAAAAAGCTTATGATTTTTCAAATTTACAAGATTTTTTAGATATATATTATCAAGGTGCAAATGTCTTACAAACCAAGCAAGATTTTTATGATTTAACCTTTGCTTATATGAAAAAGTTAAAAAAACAAAATGTAGTTCATACTGAAATTTTCTTTGATCCTCAAACTCATACTACTAGAAATATACCTTTAAAAGATGTTATAGAAGGAATTTGGCAAGCTTTACAAAAAGCAAAAGAAGAATTTGGAATTTCAAGTTTTTTAATCGCTTGTATTTTAAGGCATTTAAGTGAGGATGAGGGTTTAAAAACTTTAGATGAGCTTTGTTTATATAAAGATAAAATCAAAGCCATAGGACTTGATAGTTCCGAAATCAATAATCCTCCTTTTAAATTTAAAAATTTATTTCAAAAAGCTAAAGAAGAAGGTTTTTTGTTAGTTATGCATGCGGGTGAAGAAGGAAGTAGTGAGTATATCAAACAAGCTTTAGAGCTTGGTGTAAGTAGAATAGATCATGGAATAAGGTGTGAAGAAGATTTAGAGCTTGTAAAACAATTAGCAAAAAGTCAAATTCCACTAACAATGTGTCCTTTATCAAATATAAAATTAAAAGTTTTTCAAAATATGCAAGAACATAATATTTTAAAACTTTTAAGACAAAATCTTTGTGTTTGTGTAAATTCAGATGATCCAGCGTATTTTGGTGGATATATCTTAGAAAATTTTATAGCCTTAGATGAAACTTTTAAGCTTAGTAAAGATGAGGTTAAAAAACTTTGTATTAATGCTGTAAATGCTTCTTTTTTACAAAAAACAGAGAAAGAAAAAATTAAAAATTTAATAAAAGAACAAAATTAATTTATAAGGATAAAAAATGAGATATGGTGAAAAAGAAATCAAAGAATTTGATGTTGAAAATATGGAAGTTTGGCCAAATGATGCTAAAAATGATTATGTGATTAAAATCACTTTGCCTGAATTTATGTGTTGTTGTCCACGTAGCGGGTATCCTGATTTTGCTACTATTTACTTAGAATATATTCCAAATAAATTAGTAGTAGAACTTAAAGCAATCAAACTTTATATCAATACCTTTATGTATAGAAATGTTTCACATGAAGCAAGTATTAATGAAATTTACAATACTTTAAAAGAAAAACTTGATCCAAAATGGATAAAAGTAGTAGGTGATTTTAACCCTCGTGGTAATGTGCATACTGTGATTGAATGCAGATCTGACTTAGTAGTGCCACAAAATTAAATTTTTATTAAAAATAAAAGGATATATTAAGTCTTATTTTAAAGGAGGAAAATATGAAATTAAAATTATTTAGTTTAGTTGCAAGTGTTGCTTTGGTTTCAAATTTAGCTTTAGCAGATGAAAATTCAGGTTTACTTTTAGGTATTGATGCGGGATGGTTTCATACTAAGGTAAAATCTGATCTTGACCATAGTAAAACAAAAAATATTAAATATAACGGTGATTTAGAAGGTGATGTTCCTGTTTTTGGTTTAAGAGTTGGTTATCGTTTTAGTGAAAATCATAGACTTTATGGTGCTTATAATTATTCAAGTGAATTTAGTGATGTAATCAATACTACAAGATTAAAAATTGATGGAGAATTTACCACACATAAGTTTTTACTTGGTTATGATTTTACTCCAAAAATTTTTGAAAAAACAAGAGCAGTTTTAGGTGTATATGGTGGTTATGCAAGAACGGATATGACTTTAAAAACAAGCTTTTTATCTTTATCTCAAGACTTTGATGGTTATACGTATGGGGCAAAAATCGGTGCTTTATATGAGTTAAATCAAACAAATGAAATCGAGTTTGGTTTTAAGGCTGAGCAAACTCATTACAATACAAGAAATTTTTATCAAAATATGGTAGGTTCAAACTTTTACGATCCTAAACAAACAAATTATGGTTTATATCTAGGATATACTTATAAATTTTAAGGAGAATTCATGCCAAAAGATGCAAATGGAACTGAGCTTAATGCAGGTGATAGTGTAAGTGTTGTGAAAGATTTAAAGGTTAAAGGTGCAAGCACTACTTTAAAGCGTGGCACGACTATAAAAAATATTAAACTTACAAACAAAGACACCGAAATTGAAGCTAAAGTAGATAAATTTGGTGTGATTGTTTTAAAAACTGAATTTCTTAAAAAAATATAGTAAAAATTCCCAATCAATCTTGGGAATTTTCTTCTTGATAAACACAATGTTTAAAAATAAATTGATGTTCCTCAGGCAAATTTTCAAATAAAGCATTTGCGAGTTGTCTTATCTCCCAAAGAGCTGATTTTGAGCTTCTTAGAGTAATAAAATTTTGCAAACTTCTTGCATTAATCGTTAAAGTTAATTCTGTTTTATAGCTTTCTGGTAAGCAGTATTTTGCTATGTCTAAACTAATGCTATTTTGCAAAATCAAACGCAAATTTTCTAAAGCTTTAATACTTGCATTATCTACTACTTCATTTCCAGTTAATACCAAGTATCTTTTAGCATTTTCAAAGTCATTTTCTTTAAATTCACTTTCATTTCTTAGTTCTTTTAAAGTATATCTTGTGCTTTTTACACTAGGACTAGTGTGGCGGTGTCTTGCAACTTCTTGTAAGCATGCTCTTGAAATACCTTGTATATAAAAAGTATAGTTTAAATGCTCTAAGGTTGAAGCATGTTTGAATTTATTTCCCACACGATCGATTAATTCTTTATCTTTTTCGCCACCACAATCGCCTTTGTCAAAACTTTGCCAACATGTTCTTGTCGCATGAGAGCATACAGAAAGTGGAGTATGGTTTAATAATGTGATTTTCATCGAAAAATTCCTTCAAAAATAATTGAATTTTACACAAATGTTTATAAAAATAAAATTTTTTATTCGTTATAATTTCAAAAAAAGAAATTAAGGTTATTTTATGAAATTAAAACAAACTAAGTATATTTTTGTAACCGGTGGTGTTTTAAGCTCATTAGGAAAAGGTATAGCAGCGGCTTCTATAGCTACGATTTTGAAAAATTCAGGTTTAAAAGTAAGTATTTTAAAAGCAGATCCTTATATCAATGTAGATCCTGGTACTATGAGTCCTTTAGAGCATGGAGAAGTGTTTGTTACAGATGATGGAGCTGAGACAGATTTAGACTTAGGACATTATGAGAGATTTTTAAATGAGAGCTTATCTCAGGATAATAACTTCACAACAGGTAGAGTTTATCAAAGTGTTATAGAAAAAGAAAGAAGAGGAGATTACTTAGGAAAAACTATACAAGTAATCCCTCATATAGTTGATGAGATAAAAGATCGCATTAAAAAGGCTGGAGTTGATAAAGATATTTTAATCGTTGAAATAGGTGGTACAGTAGGAGATATAGAAGGCTTACCATTTTTAGAAGCTATTAGAGCTTTAAAGCTTGAAGTGGGTAAATATAACGCTATTAATATTCACTTAACTTTAGTGCCATTTATCAAAGCAGCAGGAGAACTTAAAACAAAACCAACTCAACATAGCGTGGGAGAATTACGCCGTATAGGTATAAGCCCTGATATGATCATTTGTAGAAGTGAAAAATCTTTAGATAGAGAGTTAAAAGACAAAATTGCAATTTCATGTGGAGTTGAAAAAAACTGCGTTATAGAAAGTGTGGACGCAGCTAGTATTTATCAAATTCCATTAAATTTCTTAAAACAAGATATTTTAAACTCTATTGCAAGTTTATTAGATCTTCAAAATTTAAAGCCAAATATGAATGAATGGGATTCTTTAGTAAAAAGAGTCATCGCTCCAAGTAATGAACTTAGTATTGCTTTTGTAGGAAAATATGTAGATTTAAAAGAAAGCTATAAAAGTTTAACAGAAGCCATTATCCATGCAGGCGCAGCACTTGATGCGAGAGTAAATTTAAAATGGATCGATAGTGAAAAATTAGAAAATGCAAATATCGAAGAAAGTTTTAAAGACGTAAGTGGGATTTTAGTGGCAGGTGGTTTTGGTTATCGTGGGGTAGAAGGAAAAATCAAAGCCATACAATATGCAAGAGAAAATAAAATTCCATTTTTAGGAATTTGTTTGGGTATGCAGCTTTCTTTAGTGGAATTTGCACGTAATGTTTTAAAACTTGAAGATGCAAATTCTCATGAGTTTAATCCAAATTGTAAAAATCCTATCATCTTTTTGATTGATGAATTTATTGACGCAAGTGGAGAAAAGCAAATTAGAACAAGTAAAACTCCACTTGGTGGAACTATGCGTCTTGGGGCTTATGAGTGTCATATCAAGCCAAATACACTTTTAAGTAAGGTTTATGATAATCAAAAAAGCGTAAAAGAACGCCACCGCCACCGTTATGAAGCCAATCCAAAATACAAAGAAATGTTTGAGAAAAATGGGCTTATTATAAGCGGGGAAAATGAAGGTTTGGTTGAGGCTGTGGAACTTAAAGATCATCCATTTTTCTTAGCAGTGCAGTTTCACCCTGAATTTACTTCACGCTTAGTTAGAGTTAATCCGGCTATTTTTTCTTTTATCAAGGCATCTTTAACAAATCATGCTAAATAAAGCCAAAATAAAAGAAATTTTACACCAGCGTTTTATCAATGATACGCATGTAAAGCTTTGTGATTTACCTATGCCATCTTGTTTAAAAGATGTCTATAAGGGTGCTTTACGTATCAAAGAAGCGATTGAAAAAAATCAAAAGCTTGCTATTGTTGGGGATTATGATGTAGATGGGGTGATTTCTTGTGTGATTTTATCTGAATTTTTTGATGATATCGGATATGACTATGTGGTAAAAATTCCAAATCGTTTTAAAGATGGATATGGTCTAAATGAAGAAATCATCAATGAACTCGATGGAGTAGATTTAATCATCACTGTAGATAATGGTATAGCAGCTTTTGATGCAGCAGAGCTTTGTTTACAAAAAGGAATTGATTTAATCATTACCGATCATCATATGCCTCCAGCTACTTTACCAAAAGCTTATGCGATCATTAATCCTAAACAACAAGATTGTGATTTTCCTGATATTGAAATTTGTGGGGCTCAAGTGGCTTGGTATTTAGTCGCTGCTATAAAAGAAGTGTGTAAGATTAATTATAATATGTGTAAATTTATAGAGCTTTTATCAATTGCAATTATCGCAGATATGATGGAGCTTAGAGATTTAAATAGAGCCTTAGTTAGAAAAGGTATAGAGTGTATTAATGATTCAAAGCGTGTGGCATTTAAAGCGATTAAGCAGTATTTTGGTAAGGATAAATTTGAACTTGACAATATCAGCTTTTTAATCGCACCTTTGATTAATAGTGCAGGAAGAATGGATGATGCGATTATTTCTTATAAATTTTTACATTCTAAAAATATTGATGAGGTTATGGGTTATTTAGAACAAATCATTACTTATAATAATAGCCGTAAAGATGAAGAACGCGAGCTTTTTAAGCAGTGTTTAGAACAAGTTGATGAAAATGATCCTGTGATTATTGTCAATGGCCAAAATTGGCATGAAGGTGTTTTGGGTATAGTTGCAAGTCGTTTGGCAAAGCATTTTAACAAACCTGCCTTTGTTTTTTCAGAATGTGAGCAAAAGGCTAAAGCTAGCGTTAGAAGTGTGGGTAGGATAGATATTTTAAATGTTATAGAACAAGCTAAAGAATTTGTTTTAAGCTATGGCGGACATAAAGGTGCAGCTGGAGTTTTAGTAGAGCTTGAAAAATTTGGTGTTTTTAAAAGCAGACTTTATGAAATTTGTCAAAATATCCCTAAAGATGACTTTTATAATGCTGATGAGATTTTGGGTAGTATTGATCCAAATGAAGTTGATTTTGAGCTTTTAGAGATATTAGAATTTTTTGAGCCTTTTGGGCATAAAAATCCAAGGCCATATTTTAAATTTGATAAGCTTTTTGTAAAAAATAAAAGAAAGCTAGGTAAAGATGAAAATCATATGAAGCTTATTTTAACTCAAGGAAATAAAACTCTAGAAGCTTTGTTTTTTAACTTTGACTATGAGCCAGAGCTTGGAGAAAGCATTGATCTTATAGCTAGTGTTTCTAAAAATAATTTTAGAGGATTAATCACCCCACAACTTACTATAAAAGAAATTCTTAGATAATTCATTAACTTAGCTACATAGTTTTTATTTATAAATTTGCTATAGTATAAGTACTTTAAAGGAGTAAAATGTTAAAAAAATTTTTATTATTAGTAGTATTTTTTAATTTTACTTTTGCTTTTGATACCAAAATTTTTATAGGTGATACTTATATACCTGAAGATTTTTATAAGTACGATAAAGACTTTAAAACTGCAGCTAGAAAATATAACATACCTATGGCTTTACTTAAGGCTATAGCTTTAACAGAAAATGCAGCTTATAAGCATAATATCACTAGCAAAAATAAAAATCAAACAAGAGATTATGGCTTAATGCAAATTAATAGCATTCATTTAAAACGCTATGGGATTAGTGAGAGTGAGATTACAAAAGCTAGTGTAAATATCGACATAGCAGCGAGATTACTTCATGAGATTATACAAAAACATGGCTTTAGTTGGAATGCTATTGGAAGGTATCATTCAGCAAATGATAAATATAAAAATATTTGGCTTGATAAAGTGATGAAAAATTTAGTTGCTATAGTTTTAAAAGATAGTAAAGATCTTTTTATAATGGAAAAATTCAGAGCTTTTAAACTCGCCTCTCTTTTGATGAATGTAGATAAAGAACAATACAGAATTTTGCTAGCAAGTAATAATTAAAACAAGAAATTATAAATTTTCTTGTTTTAAAGCTTCTGCTTGGTAATAAGCGATTAATGGCTCGATGATCTCATCAAAAAGACCACCTTCTAAAATCGCATCAAGTCTATATAAAGTAAGATTTATTCTATGATCGCTAATTCTATTTTGAGGGAAATTATAAGTGCGTATGCGTTCGCTTCTATCACCGCTTCCAACTTGAGATTTTCTTGCCTGGCTTTCTTTAGCTAAGCGTTCTTGTTCTTGCATTTCAAAAAGTCTTGCTTTTAAGACTTTCATGGCGCTTTCTTTGTTTTTGTGTTGGCTTTTACCATCTTGATTTACTACAACTATACCTGTTGGAATGTGAGTGATTCTTACAGCACTATCTGTGGTATTAACACTTTGTCCTCCATGGCCACTACTACGCATTACATCGATTTTTAAATCATTTGGATTGATTTGAATTTCAACATCATCAACTTCAGGCATAATAGCCACTGTAATAGCTGAAGTATGAACTCTACCTTGAGATTCTGTTTCAGGTACTCTTTGAACTCTGTGCGTGCCACCTTCGTATTTTAGTCTTGAATAAGCTCCATTTCCTTTGATGAGAATGATAATTTCTTTAAATCCCCCTACACTACCCTCGCTAGAACTTACGATTTCGTATTTGTAATCACGATTTTCAGCATAGCGTATGTAGGCTTTTACTAAGTCCCCAACAAATAAAGAAGCTTCATCTCCTCCTGTTCCAGCACGAATTTCTAAAAATATATTTTTATCATCGTTTGGATCTTTAGGCAATAAAAGAATTTTTAATTCTTCTTCAAGTTGTGGCTTTAAGACTTCGAGATTTTTAAGCTCTTCTTTTGCAAGCTCCCCTAGTTCTGCATCAGATAAAAGAATTTTATTTTCTTCGATTTCATCTAAAGTTTTAAGGTATTCTTTTGCTTTTTCTACTATGGGTTCTAAATTCTTTTGCTCTTTAGATAGAGCTGTCATTTTAGAAATATCATTAGAGATATTAACATCGCTAAGAAGAGTATTTAGCTCATCAAAGCGTGTTAAAAAAGGTTTGAGTTTATCAGCTAACATTAAAAATTATGCTAATTTATTTACCAATAATGCTAATCTACTCACACGGCGTGATGCAGTTTGTTTTTTCAAAAATCCACGGCTTACCATAGCGTGAATGCTTTTATTAGCTACTTTTAGTGCATTTTGTGCAGCTTCTTTGTCATTGTTTGCTGCTGCTTCACGAACCGCTTTTGTAATGTTTTTTAATCTTGTTCTATAAAATCTATTTCTTTCAGTTCTTTTGATAGTTTGTCTTGCTCTTTTTTCAGCAGATTTATGGTTTGCCATAATTTTCCTTTTTTATATAAATTAAATTGCTAATTATACAAGATTAAAATTAAAATTTAATTAATTTAAGTAATTTTAAAGTATCAATTAATCATATTCATGGCTTTTACTATGCAAGATTTTTGATCTTGACATTGATTTTCTAATTTTTCCGCAAGAGTTTCTTCATGTGTGACTGCAATAAAAACCATAATTGCACTAAAAAGAGTAGTTAGAATTTTCATTAATTTTTCCTTTTTTAAATATTTTGAAAAATTATAAAAATTCTTTGTGGAAATAATGTGAATTTAATATTTTATATTATTTGTCTTTAAAAAATCGCGTAGTTTTTCGTACTCACCATTTTCCAAATAACGATATTTTCCTGCTTTTAACATACCAAGATCTAATGCTCCAAAAGCTACTCTTTTAAGATCCATCACTTCTAAATCAAAATGCCCAAAAAAGCGTCTTAGTTCTCTATTTTTACCTTCATTAATGATTACTTTTAGCTTTGTATAGCCACCACTTGAGCCAAAAATTTCAAAGCCTAAAAATGGAGCAAAACTCATTGAGGTTATTTTAGTTTTAGCATGAGCCCCTTTTTTTTCATTTTGAATTTCTAAGCCATTTTGCATTGCTTCGATAACATTTTTATCTATATTACCTTTTACTTTTAGGTAATATTCTCTTTCTAAATCACTATGCATAAGCGCATCTGCTATCACAGGTGAATCAGTTAACAAAAGCAATCCCTCGCTTGCAAAGTCAAGCCTTCCCACGCTAAGCCAAGTGCTAAATTGTTTTGGCAGGGTATGATAGATGGTTTTTCTACCTCTATCATCTTTTTTACTAACTATTTCACCTTTTTGTTTGTGATAAATAATGACTGAAAATTGTGTTTTTTTATGGAGTTTTTTACCATTGATAAAAACTTTATCTTCAGCATTTACACTATCACTTAGTAAGGCTGTTTTTTTATTGATTTTTATTAAGCCTTGCTTGATTAGCTCGTCAGCCTCACGGCGAGAATATTTGCTATTATGTGAGATGAATTTATTAATTCTCATAATTTTTCTTTACATCACAAAAATAGTTGGTACTATGGTTGGATATTTTTTGATTTTTCTAAAAATATGCTTTCTTAGTACTTGTCTAATTTGAGCTTCTAAAACTTTTGGATTATCTAAAATTTCATCTTTTACATTTGGGAAAAATTGACTTAAAACATCACTCATTTCTTTTGAGAATGCTCCATCTTGTTTATCAGCTACCAAGCCATAACTAAATACTCTTGGTTTATTAATTAGTGTTTTACTTGCTTTGTCAAGCTGGGCAATGATGACAACTATACCGCTATCTGCTAGTTTTTGTCTATCAATTACCACATCATCTGCGATTTGTTTGTTGATTTGATTGTCTACAAAGACTTTTCCTGTTTTAACTGTTTTTACACGTTTGATGTATTTTTGACAAAGCTCTACTTGATCCCCATCACTCATTAAGTAAATATTTCTTTCAGGTATACCACATTTTAGAGCAGTTTCTTTGTGTTTATTGATATGATTATACTCTCCATGCACTGGTAAGAAAAATTTAGGTTTTACCAAAGTTAGCATGAGTTTTTGCTCTTCTATACTAGCATGTCCGCTTACATGGATTTCGCTAAATTCTTGATAGGCTACTTTGGCCCCTGCTTTTAAAAGAAAATCAAGCACAGCAGAAACATTTGCTTCATTGCCTGGTATTGCTTTAGCTGAAATGATAACTTGATCGCTAGGTTTGATTTTGATAAATTTATGTTCATCAGTTGCCATTCTATATAAAGCACTCATGGTCTCACCTTGACTTCCTGTAGTGACAATTAGTACTTCATTATCTTTATATTTGCTTACTTCATCAGCGTCAATGAAAATT
The DNA here is from genome assembly GCF_025772985.1 of Campylobacter sp. CNRCH_2014_0184h. Taxonomy (NCBI): domain Bacteria; kingdom Pseudomonadati; phylum Campylobacterota; class Epsilonproteobacteria; order Campylobacterales; family Campylobacteraceae; genus Campylobacter; species Campylobacter sp. CNRCH_2014_0184h. Next base: position 40,628 of record NZ_JAKMTB010000004.1, read on the forward strand.
TTTCTATCAAGTTTGATATAGCCAAGTTCCATAGTGGTATAGAGATTTCTTTCCATAGAACGTCCTATAACACACACTTTTCTGCCATATTTTAAACCATAGCTAATAGCTTGATATACACGGTGGATATTGGAACTAAAGGTGCTCATGATCACCCTGCCTTTAGTTTTGGCAAAAATTTGATCAAAAGTAGGTCCTACGGAGCTTTCACTTTTTGTATAACCCTCTTTATATGAGTTTGTGCTATCACTTAAAAGACAAAGCACGCCTTCTTCGCCATATTGAGCTAAACGACTTAAATCCGTTGGATAACCATCAATTGGTGTTTGATCTATTTTAAAATCGCCAGTGTGTATGATGGTTCCTGCTTTAGTTTTAATAGCTAAAGCACAAGCATCGATGATAGAGTGGGTTATGTGAATCCATTCTATGTTAAATTCACCTATTTCATAAATTTGTCTTTTTGTTATAGGTCTAAACCATTTACGCTCAGCTTTTAAACCATGTTCTTCAAATTTATTTGAAATCATACCTAGTGCTAAAGGTGTTGCGTAGATAGGAAATTGAAATTCTTTGAAAAAATACGGCACAGCACCAATGTGATCTTCATGAGCATGAGTGATGATGATAGCGCGAATTTTGTTTTTAATCTTTCTTACATAGTCAAAATCAGGTATGATAATATCTACTCCATGCATGGTTCCATCTGGAAAACTCATACCTATATCAACGATAATCGCATCGTTGTTGGTTTCAAAAACAGTGATATTTCCACCGATTTCTCCAAGTCCACCCAAAGGTGTAATACGAATTTTATGTTCGCTTGAGTTGTTGTGTTTTAAAGGGTGGAGTCTTAGCTCGTGCATGATTTTATTAGCTTCTATGCTTTTGGCAAGTTCTATTTGCCATTCTTCATTACCGCTTAATTTAGAAGGTAAATTTCTATTTTTTTTCTTTTTCTTTTTTTCTTCGCTAGCTTCAGTTTGAGTATTTTCTATTTTTGTCCCGTTTTTAATTTCACTATTTTGTTCTTGATTTTGTGAATCTTTTTTTCTTTTGTTTCTAAATTTATTAAATCTTTTAGTTTTGTTTTGCTCTTGAGTTTTGTTTTCTTCGCTCATAGTCATCCTTTAAATAGTCATAAATTTTAAGGTATGAATCAACGCTAATTTCATGAGCTCTTGAGGTAGAAGAGAGATTTAGTGCTTCAAATGCTTTTAAAATTTTTTCTTTTTTATTTTTAAAATTAGATAAGAGTTGTTTTCTAGGATTTTGAAAACAAGCTCTAAGAAATTCTTTAAAAGCTTCTATATTTTCACATTTTTGCTGATAATGAGTAGTTTTTATTAACTTCATTACAGCTGAAGTAACTTTTGGTGGAGGATTAAAGCTTTGTGGTTGTATATCAAAAAGCATTTGTCTTTGGCATATCAATGCACAAAGCACCCCTAAAGCCGAAAAATTACTTTCTTTTTCATTTGCACAAAATTTCTGTGCCACTTCTTTTTGCACCATTACTATAAGCCCAAGACAATTTTGATCTTCTAGGGCTTTTAAAATCAAATTTGTAGCAATATAATATGGTAAATTTGCTACCAAAAAGTACTCTTTATCGCTTAAACTTCCTTGATCAAAAGCATCACTTGCATTTTGATGGATAAGCTCAAAATTTCCACCTTCAATCTCATTTTGAAATTTTTTATTTAAAATAGGAATCAAATCTTTATCAATCTCATAAGCTCTAATATGAGCTTGTGGGATTTTCAAAAGTTCTTGCGTTAAATCACCTAAGCCAGGCCCAATCTCAACTATATTTTTAGTATCTTTGGGTATGGCTTGGATGATTTTATCTACCACGCTTTTATCACATAAAAAATTTTGTCCAAAATGTTTTTTTGCTTTTATCATAAATTTATTCTATCTAAAAAATATTAATTATAGCATTATTTTAAGCGTTAATTAGATAAAATTTGAATTATTTTTTATAAAGGTTAATTTTTGAAAAATCTTATAGTATGTGCAGGAGGAAATGAGGATTTTAAATTTGCACAAAGTATAGGCATAGGTTTGGTTAATTCTGCTTTTTCTTTAGGTAAAATTTTAAGTCAAGTAAAAGTAGATAGAGTGATTTTTATAGGTACATGCGGAATTTACCAAGAAGGAAAAATTTTAGATATTTATGAAAGTTCTAACGCAGCGAATTTAGAATACGCAGATTTATTTGATAGTTTTTATACGCCTATAGCAAATGAGATTAGATTAAATGTTTCACATGAAACTATGATTAATTCTTCAAATTATATTTGTAAAGATGAAAATATCGCCCAAGAATTTTTTAAAAAGGGTGTACATATAGAAAATATGGAAGCATACGCAGTGCTTTCTTGTGCAAAAATGCAAGGGATAGAAGGAATTTGTTATTTATGTGCGACAAATTTTTGTAATGAATTTGCACATGAGGATTTTTTAAAAAACCATCAAAAGGCAAAAGAATTATTAAAAGATTTTTTGTTAGATAAAAAACTTATATAGGAAAAAAATTGAGTGAATTAAAAAATATATTAGATTTTACTAAAGAAGAATTAGAAAATTTAGTCCAACCAAAATTTAGAGCAAAGCAAATTTTTGAATGGGTGTATAAAAAATATGCAGATGATTTTTTACAAATGTCGTCTTTGCCAAAAGATTTTAGAGTGTACTTGCAAGAAAATTTTCATTTTTCACCTCTAAAATGTGTGAAAGATGAAAAAAGCAAAGATGGTAGTATAAAATATCTTTTTGAACTTTTAGATGGTAAAAAAATAGAAGCTGTTTTGCTACCAATGAAAGAAGAACTTGTAGATGAAAATGGAAAAATCATCAAACATGCAAGATATACTATTTGTGTTTCCTCTCAAGTGGGATGTAAAAGTGGGTGTAGTTTTTGTCTTACTGCTAAAGGTGGTTTGAAAAGAAATTTGACTGCAGGAGAAATAGTAGGACAAATTTTATGGATTAAAAAACACAACAACATACCTTATGAAAGAAGGGTTAATATAGTCTATATGGGTATGGGAGAACCTTTGGATAATCTTAAAAATGTTTCTAAGGCAGTTAAGATTTTAGCCGATAATGATGCCTTAGCGATAAGCCCTAGAAGACAAACTATAAGTACAAGTGGTTTGGCAAAGCAAATTAAAGAGCTTGGAGAAATGAATTTGGGTGTGCTTTTGGCTATTTCGCTCCATGCTGTAAATGATGAGCTTAGAAGTGAATTAATGCCTATTAATAAAGCTTATAATATAGCAAGCATTATGGAAGCGGTGAGAAATTTTCCTATAGATCAGCGTAAAAGAGTGATGTTTGAATATCTTTTAATCGATGGTATAAATGATAAAATAGAACATGCAAAAGAACTAGTCAAACTTTTAAATGGCATAAAAGCTAAAGTGAATTTAATACTTTTTAATCCACACGAAGGAAGTTTATATAAAAGACCAAGTGTTGAAAATGCGGTTAAATTTCAAGATTATTTAAGTGCAAAAGGTGTTACTTGTACGATAAGAGAAAGTAAAGGACTTGATATTTCAGCTGCATGCGGACAGCTTAAAGAAAGGCAGAGTAAACAATGACTTTTTTAGATATAGCTCAGCTTATTTTTATAAGTATAGTGGTGATCATAGGACTTGGTGGGATTATTTATGTATTAAAGAATGAAGGGAAAAACAATGGTAGATAAAAAACAATTATTAGAAAATCAATTATTTCAAAATAGATATATAAAGCCAAATATTTCTTGGTATTTTTCGTATTTAAATGGCAAAAGAGGAATTGCTAGAATTTTTAAAGTTCCTTATGCTGCTTTGATGAAAAAATTTTATTTGAAAAAATACTTCGAAAAGAGGGTTTTAGAGGGTAAGGTGGATATTCCTTATTTAGAATTAGTTTTAACTACAAGATGTACTTTGCGTTGTGAATCATGTAATAATTTAATGCAGTATTTTTCACCATCAAATCAATATGCTTGTACTTTAGAGGGCATTATAGAATCATTAGAGTTACTTTTATCTAAGGTAGATTCTATCGCAAGAGTTAGAATCATAGGTGGAGAACCCTTGTTGTTTAAGGATTTACCACAATTGATTGATTATTTAGATGTTCAAAAGAAAATACTAACTTTTTCTTTAGTCACTAATGCAACTATTGATTTTAAAGATGAATTGATGAGTAAGTTAAAAAAATCTAATAAAGTTAGAAAAATTACGATTTCAGATTACAAAAGATCACCAAATTTAAAAATTCCATTAAAGCAAGAAAGCATTTTAAGAAAATTAAAAGAAAATAAAATTCCATTTTCTATGGACTCTAGTGGTGAAAATTCTACTTGGAGTGATCCTGAAAAAATTTATAAACGTGGTAGAAGTAAAGAAGATATAATCAAAAATTATCGTAATTGTCAAATGCCATGTGTAAGTTTGATGACATCTGAGGGCTTAGAAAATAAACAATTAGCACCTAAAGGCGCTATTTTTGTTTGCCCTATATCAAGCTCCTTATCTCGCTTAAAAGGGCTTGAAGAATTTGATGGTGATTTTTTAAATTTAGAGAATTCTAAAGAAAGATTTTTTGAATTTTATTCTCAAGATTTTTACAAATCTTGTGATTATTGTAGAGATTATGGTAAACCAGCTAAGCAAATTGCAGTTGCAATCCAAACTGATAAGGTTTTAAAGTTAGAAAAAGACTAAGATAAATTTTTCAAAAACTCATCTTTTATATCTTTTTGAGATTGTATCAAAAATTTTTGATTTTTATATGTAAATTCTAAGCTAGAAGAGTGTAAAAGCAGTCTTTTAGCGCCTGTGATGTGAGCTCTTTTTATATCACTCATTTTTCCATCAAGTATTTGCTCTATTTGTGTTTTTTCTAAACCATATAAAGGTTCACCTAAAATTTTATGTTTCACATGAAACAAATGTAGTCTTATTTGATGTTGTCTGCCTGTTAGAGGTTTAGCTAAAACTAAACTAGCATCTAAATTTTCAAAATATTCCAAAGTGTAAAATTGCGTTAAAGCTTCTTTGCCATTTTCACAAATATGCATTCTAGTTTTTACTGCATCATAGTCTTTAGCTAAATCCATACTTTTATCTACTATAAATTCTTTTTTAGTTTTTCCTTTTACTAGAGCAAGATAGCTTTTTTGCACTAATCTTTTTTCAAACATGGTTTTTAACTCAATTTGTGCATTTTTATGTTTAGCTATGAGTAAAAGCCCGCTTGTTTCTTTATCTAATCTATGAGCTACGCAAGCTTTTTCACCCCATAAATGCCAAATTTCATCACAAAGACTATAAGTACAATTGCGTCCATTAGGATGAGTTAGCACCCCACTTGGTTTTTCTATGACGGCAAAATCTCCATTTTCAAAAACTATTTCCAATCCTTTAGGGTTATTTTCATATACGATTAATTCCACTAATCCATCTAAAAATTTGTTTTTTTCTTCTACCAAATTTCCATTACAAAATAGTCTTTTTTTATCAATGAGTTTTTGTGCTTCACGCATAGAGATTTTTAACTCATCCATAAGTAGTCTAAATGCCTTTTTTCCATTATTTGCTAGTTTCTTTTTTATATATGCCATTTAATAACTTTCTTAGGTAATTTATAATAAAATTCAAGCTATTTTTTCATAAAAAATTATATAAAAAAAGGTCTTGAAAATGGTTGAAAGATATAGTAGAGAAATCATGGCTAAAAAATGGGACATGCAAGCAAAATATGACGCATGGTTAAAAGTGGAATTAGCTGCTGTGAAAGCGTGGAATAAACTTGATCTTATTAAAGATGATGATTGTGAAAAAATTATAAAAAATGCAAAATTTGATACAGCAAGAATAGATGAAATAGAAAAAACTACCAAACATGATGTTATTGCTTTTTTAACTAGTGTAAGTGAAAGTTTAGGCGAGGAAAGTCGTTTTGTACATTATGCGATGACAAGTTCAGATTGTATTGATACTGCAGTTGCTTTGCAGATTAAAGATAGTTTAGAACTAATCTTGCAAGATTTAGATCAAGTTTTAGCAGCGATTAAAACAAGAGCATATGAGCATAAAAATACCTTAATGGTAGGAAGAAGCCATGGAATTCATGGAGAGCCTATAACTTTTGGTTTGGTTTTGGCTATTTGGTATGATTCGCTAGTTCATGCAAAAGATTTAATCATTCATGCAAAAGAAGTGATTAGCTATGGAAAAATCAGCGGTGCCATGGGAAATTTTGCTCATGCTCCGCTTGAATTTGAAGAAGAAGTTTGTAAAAATTTAGATTTAAAGCCAGCACCAGTTTCAAACCAAGTTATACAAAGAGATCGTTACGCACAGGTTATCTCGGCTTTAGCTATTTTAGCTTCAAGTTGTGAGCAAATCGCTGTTGCTATCCGCCATTTTCAAAGAACAGAAGTATATGAAGCTGAAGAATATTTTTCTCAAGGACAAAAAGGAAGCTCAGCTATGCCTCATAAAAGAAATCCTGTTTTGAGTGAAAATATTACCGGTCTTTGCAGGATGATAAGAGCTTATGTAACACCTGCTTTAGAAAATGTAGCATTGTGGCACGAAAGAGATATATCACATTCTAGTGTAGAAAGATTTATATTACCTGATGCTTTTATCACGACTGATTTTATGCTTTCAAGATTATGCGGTGTGATAGAAAAGCTTTTGGTGTATCCAGAAAATATGATGAAAAATTTAAATTTAACCGGAGGACTTGTATTCTCTCAAAGAGTGTTGCTTGAACTTCCATTTAAAGGTATAAGTAGAGAAGAAGCTTACAAGATCGTTCAAAGAAATGCTATGAAAGTTTGGGCTGATTTACAAAATGGCAAGCCTGCGTTAAATGAAAAAGGTGAGAGTTTGTTTTTGCTAGCTTTATTAGCTGATGAGGATTTGAAAAAGTCTTTAAGTGAAGCAGATATTAGAAATTGCTTTGACTATAACTACTACACAAAAAATGTAGACAAAATATTTGCAAGAACTTTTAAATAATAAACTAGGGGTTGTGAGTGAAAGTATTAAAAAGAAATGGTAGAACTGAAGAGTTAGATGTTTCCAAGATTAAAAAATATACCACCGATGCAGTGGCAAATTTAGAAAATGTTAGCCAAAGTGAGCTTGAAGTGGATGCAAAAATTCAATTTCGTGATGGCATAACAACAGAAGAAATCCAACAAACTCTCATAAAAACAGCAGTAGATAAAATAGATATTGATAGACCTAATTGGACCTTTGTTGCTGCAAGATTATTTTTATATGATTTGTATAAAAAAGTAAGTGGTTATAGTGGTTATAAACATTTAAGAGAATACCTTGAAAAAGGTGAAAAAGAAGGTAGGATTTTAATCGGCTTAAAAGAAAAATACGATTTAGATGATCTTAATGCTTATATCAAGCCAGAACGCGATTTGCAATTTACTTATCTTGGTATAAAAACTTTGTATGATAGATATTTGATTAAAGATTCTAAAGGCATGCCTATAGAATTACCACAGCAAATGTTTATGGCTATTGCGATGTTTTTAGCGCAAAATGAGTTAGATTCTCAAACTTGGGCTAAGAAATTTTATGATTTAATCTCAACTTTTGAAGTAATGCTTGCAACCCCAACCCTTTCAAATGCAAGAACCACAAGACATCAATTAAGTTCATGTTATATAGGAAGCACGCCTGATAATATAGAAGGGATTTTTGATTCTTATCAAGAAATGGCACTTTTATCTAAATTTGGCGGTGGTATAGGTTGGGATTGGTCTAAGGTGCGTGCTATGGGCGGAAGCATAGATGGGCATAAAAATGCAGCAGGTGGGATCATACCATTTTTAAAAATCACCAATGATATAGCAGTAGCTGTTGATCAACTTGGTACTAGAAAAGGTGCAATTGCTGTATATATTGAACCTTGGCATATGGATATTAATGACTTTTTAGATTTGCGTAAAAACTCAGGTGAAGAAAGAAGAAGAGCGCATGAGCTTTTCCCTGCTTTGTGGATTAATGATTTGTTCATGAAAAGAGTAAGAGCAAATGACAAATGGACGCTTTTTGATCCTGCTGATACAGCAAGTTTGTGTGATTTATACGGTGAAGAATTTGAGAAAAAATATGAAGAATTTGAAAAAGATGAAAGCATAGTCAAAGAAATTGTTGATGCTAAAGAGCTTTGGAAAAAAATACTTTTATCTTATTTTGAAAGTGGCTTGCCGTTTTTATGTTTTAAAGATAGCGCAAATAGAACAAATCCAAATTCCCATGCAGGAATTATAAGAAGTTCAAATTTATGTACAGAAATTTTTCAAAATACAGAACCAAATTATTATCAAATCAAAATCGTATTTGATGATAAAACAGAACTTCATTTAGATGAGGATGAAGAGCTTACAATAGATGGAGGATATAAAAAGCTTGCTAAAAAAGTTTCTACTTTAGATAGTATTAATGGTAAAAAAGTTTATATAGTAGAAAAATACAAAAACGAAGGAAAAACCGCAGTTTGTAATCTTGCAAGTATAAATTTAAGTAAAATCAATACCAAAGAAGACATCCAAAGAGTAGTACCAACAGCTATAAGAATGCTTGATAATGTGATTGATTTAAATTTTTATCCTCATGTAAAGGTTAAAAATACCAACCTAAAATCACGCGCTATAGGACTTGGTGTGATGGGTGAAGCGCAAATGTTAGCTGAAGCTCAAATTTATTGGGGTTCTAATGAACATTTTGAAAAAATTGATCGCATTATGGAAATGATTAGCTATGAGGCTATTTTAGCTAGCTCAAATTTAGCCTTAGAAAAAGGAAGCTACCCTGACTTTGAAGGATCAAATTGGAGTAAAGGTATAGTGCCAATTGATGTAGCAAACGAAAATGCCAAAAAGCTTACCGCAAGTGAAGGTTTATTTGATCAAAGTGAGTGTGATTGGGAAAAATTAAGAGAAAAACTAAAAAGAGATGGTATAAGAAATGGTTATTTAATGGCCATAGCGCCAACTTCTTCTATCTCTATTTTAGTGGGTACTACTCAAACAATTGAGCCTGTATATAAAAGAAAATGGTTTGAGCAAAACTTAAGCGGTATGATACCAACTGTGGTGCCAAATCTAAGTGCTAATACTTGGCAGTATTATACCCCTGCTTATGAGCTTGATCAAAAAATCTTAGTAAAAGCAGCAGCGATTCGTGGTAAGTGGATTGATCAAGGTCAATCATTAAATATCTTTGTTTCTTTAGATAAGGCAAGCGGTGGATATTTAAATGAAATTTATCAACTTGCTTGGGAATTAGGTGTTAAATCAACTTATTATCTAAGAAGCGAAAGCCCTGATAGTCAAAAAGTAAATGATGATGTGGTTGATAGAACTATAGAATGTGAAGGTTGTCAATAAAAATGGAGAAACAAAATGCATACAAAAAACTCACTACCGGAGCTTACGCTTAGGGGTATAATACTAGGAAGTATTTTAACGATTATTTTTACTGCCTCAAATGTATATTTGGGGCTTAAAGTTGGTCTTACTTTTTCTACTTCTATTCCTGCTGTTGTGATTGCAATGGCTGTTTTAAAAATCTTTAAAGACTCTAATATTTTAGAAAATAATATGGTTCAAACTCAAGTTTCAGCCGCAGGTACGCTTTCGGCTGTGATTTTTGTTATACCAGGTCTTTTTATGTGTGGATATTGGTTTGAATTTCCACTTTGGCTTACTTTTATGCTCTGTCTTTGTGGAGGTGGATTGGGCGTGCTTTTTACTATACCTTTGCGTAGAGCTATGGTGGTAGAGAGTAAATTAGCTTATCCTGAAGGAAGAGCTGCTGCTGAAATCTTAAAAGTAGCTAATAAAGACCAAGCTGATAAAAAAGGAAAAGTAGGCTTAAAAGAAATCACACTTGGCGTGGTTTTTGCTTCTGTGATAAGTCTTTTTTCAAGCGGTTTTAAACTACTTTCAAGTGGAAGTAGTTTTGCATTCATTTGGCAAAAAATGACTTTTGGCTTTTCTATGGGCTATTCAGTAGCGCTTTTGGGTGCTGGATACTTAGTAGGTATAGCCGGAGGTGTTGCGTTGCTTGTGGGTATGGTGCTTGCTTGGATGGTTTTTGTGCCATATTTTTCTGCTAAAGAAAGTTTTGACGCGAGTTTAAGTGCGCTTGATATAGCTAATCAAATTTGGGCTCAAAAAGTGCGTTTAATAGGCACAGGAGCTATTGCCATAGCAGCATTATGGACTTTAATAGAACTTGCAAAACCTGTATATGATGGCATGAAAAATATGCTTAAAAAAACCTCGTTAAATCTTTCACAAGATCCTAAAGATATGGATTTATCTTTAAAAGCTATGCTAGGTTTATTTGTACTTATGTGTATAGGCTTATTTATTTCATTTTATGCTTTTGTGGCTGATTCAAATTTAGCAAGTGGCTATCAAATTCTTTTTGCTTTAGTAGGAACTTTAGTAGCTATTTTTATAGGCTTTTTTGTAGCTTCTGCTTGTGGATATATGGCAGGTTTAGTGGGTTCATCATCTTCTCCTATTTCAGGTATAGGACTAATTGGGATTATGATTTCTTCTTTGATTATTTTACTTTTGGGTTATCAAGTAGATTTATTTAGCGATCCTTTAATGTCTAAATTTGCTATTGCTTTTGCTATATTTACTACTAGTGTTATTTTGGCAACTGCTGCTATTTCTAATGATAATTTACAAGATTTAAAAACTGGTTATTTAGTAGGTGCAACTCCTTGGAAACAACAAGTTTCTTTGATTATAGGCTGTGTGTTTGGAGCTTTGGCTATAGCTCCTGTGTTAAATTTGTTATACCAAGCTTATGGTTTTGTGGGTGCAATGCCAAGAGAAGGAATGGATGAGGCAAATGCACTTGCTGCACCACAAGCAAATTTAATGAGCACTATAGCTCAAGGTATTTTTAACGCTAACATTGATTGGAGTTATATTATAGCAGGAGCTTTTGTGGGTGTTGGTATAATCATTGTCGATCGTTTATTAAGAAAGAAAAATATGTCTTTACCACCTTTAGCTGTGGGTATAGGTATATATTTACCACCTGCTGTTAATATGCCTTTGTTTATAGGTGGATTATTGGCATATTTAATTAAAAAGCGTTTGGATCAAAGATATGCTAAAAATGCTCATAAAAAAGAACTCATTCAAGAGCATGAGCAAAAAGGAACCTTATTTGCCTCTGGTTTGATAGTAGGTGAGAGTTTATTTGGAGTGTTAATAGCTGGTTTAACCGTGCTTTCTATTAGTAGAGGTGGAGCTGAAGATCCGCTTGCTATTGCAACTTCATTTAAAGATGATGGGATTATAGGTTTTGTAGTATTTATAGCGATTATGCTAATTTTTGCAAGAAGAGTGCTTAAAAAATGAATTTAGATTATTATTATGCTTTGATTTTAGGAATCATTGAGGGTCTGACAGAATTTTTACCTGTTTCATCTACTGGGCATATGATCTTGGGTGCTGAAATTTTGGGTTTAAATATAGATGATTTTTGGAGAAGTTTTTTTATCATCATTCAGCTTGGTTCTATACTAGCGGTGATTTTTATTTTTAAAGAAAAACTAACTCAAAAACTTGATATTTGGTTAAAACTTGCTGTGGGTTTTTTGCCTGCAGGTGGGGTGGGTTTTATAGCATATAAGTTTTTAAAAGAAATATTTAATGGCTATACCGTGGCTACTATGTTAATCATTGGTGGGATTGTTTTTATCATCATAGAACTTAAACATAGAAAAAAAGACTATACAATCCACTCTTTAGATGAGGTAAGTTATAAACAAGCTTTTTTGATAGGTTTGACCCAAGCTCTTGCTATCATACCAGGTACTTCAAGAAGTGGAGCAAGTATCATAGGCGGCTTATTGCTTGGGCTTGATCGTAAAGTGGCTTCTGAATTTTCATTTTTACTTGCAATTCCTACCATGATTATTGCAACAGCTTATAGCATTTATAAAGAACCACAGGTTTTAAGTAATATGAATAATTTCATTCCTTTAGCTATAGGTTTTGTAACAGCTTTTATAGTGGCTTTTGTGGTAATTAAAATATTTTTAAAATTAATTAGCAAGATAAACTTTATACCTTTTGGAATTTATAGGATAATTTTAGGTTTTGTATTTTTATACCTTTTTATGAGTGGTGCTTTAGATATATCAAGAACGGGTGTTTGAAATATAAAAACATCCTTTATTTAAAAAAAGTTTAAGTTTTTCATAGCTAAAATTAGTCTTATATTTTAATTTAAGCTCACAAGGTTAGTGAGTGTTAAGGGTAGAAATGACAAAAGATATAATTGCATATGCAAATAATGAAACTTTGATAGATACTCAAAGTTTTAACAATGATACAAATTTAACTCCGATTTATTTTGATAATTCTAAAGAAAGTTTAGAAGTTATCCGCCACTCTTGTGCGCATTTAATGGCTCAAGCGATTAAAAGTCTATATCCAGAGGCTAAATTTTTTGTAGGACCTGTGATAGAAGATGGGTTTTATTATGATTTTAGAGTTGATAGTAAGATTTCAGAAGAAGATTTAAGCAAGATCGAAAAGAAAATGAAAGAACTAGCAGAAGCAAAACTAGACATCATAAAATACGAACTTTCAAAGACTGAGGTTAAAGAAAAATTTGCTAATGATGATTTAAAACAAGAAGTTTTACTAAGAATTCCTGATGGAAAAGTAAGTATTTATAAGCAAGGTGAATTTGAAGATTTATGCCGTGGGCCTCATGTGCCAAATACTAGGTATTTAAGATTTTTCAAGCTTACTCGTGTAGCAGGAGCGTATTTGGGTGGCGATGAAAAAAGAGAAATGCTCACAAGAATTTATGGTACTGCCTTTGCAGATAAAGAAAGTTTAAATGAATACTTAAAAATCATTGAAGAAGCTAAAAAAAGAGATCATAGAAAACTTGGTAATGAAATGAAGCTTTTTGCCTTTGATGATGAAATAGGCGGCGGGCTTCCTATATGGCTTAGCAATGGTGCAAAATTAAGAAGCAAATTAGAGCATTTGTTATATAAAGCACATAGATTAAGAGGTTATGAGCCTGTGCGTGGGCCTGAACTTTTAAAAGCTGATGCGTGGAAAATTAGTGGGCATTATGCAAACTATAAAGAAAATATGTATTTTACGCAAATTGATGAGCAAGAATATGGCATTAAGCCGATGAATTGTGTAGGGCATATTAAAATTTATCAAAGTGATGTTAGAAGTTATCGTGATTTACCTTTGAAATTTTTTGAATATGGCGTGGTGCACCGCCATGAAAAAAGTGGAGTTTTACACGGGCTTTTTAGGGTAAGAGAATTCACTCAAGATGATGCGCATATTTTTTGTATGCCAAGTCAGATAAAAGAACAAGTTTTGGAAATTTTAAGCTTTGTTGATACTTTGATGAAGGCTTTTGAGTTTGATTATGAAATGGAAATTTCAACACGCCCAGCAAAAGCAATAGGCGATGATGAAATTTGGGATATAGCTACAAAGGCTTTAAAAGAAGCTTTAGATGAGCAAGGTTTAAAATATGGCATTGATGAGGGTGGTGGAGCTTTCTATGGTCCAAAAATCGATATCAAAATCACTGATGCGCTAAAAAGAAAATGGCAGTGTGGAACTATACAAGTAGATTTTAACTTACCAAGCCGTTTTAAACTCGAATACACAGACGCAGATAATGAGAAAAAACAACCTGTAATGCTTCACCGTGCTATTTTGGGTTCTTTTGAAAGATTTATAGGAATTTTAGTAGAGCATTGTGCGGGTGAGTTGCCATTTTTTATAGCACCAACTCAAGTAGCTATAGTGCCTATTTCACAAAATCATCATGATTATGCAAAAGAAATAGCAAGAAAACTTTTAGAACTTGGCATTGATAGTGAAGTGTATAATAAAAATGAAAGCTTAAATAAAAAAATCCGCACCGCTGAAAAAGCACATGTACCTATGATACTTGTTTTAGGTGATGAAGAAGTAGCAAACAAAAGTGTGGCTTTAAGAGATAGAAGAGCAAAAGAGCAAAAAACAATGACTTTAGATGAATTTATAACCCTAACAAAGGAGAAATTAAGTGAGGTACGCTTTTGAGTAAAGAAAAAGAAGTATTGCTAAATGAAGAAATTCAAGCAGATGAGATCAGATGTATAGGTGATGATGGCAAGGTTTATGGCATTATTAGTAGTGATGAAGCGCTAGATATAGCAAATAGACTAGGGCTTGATTTGGTGATGATAGCCCCTGAAGCCAAACCACCTGTATGTAAGATAATGGATTATGGAAAATTCCGTTATCAACAAGAAAAGAAACAAAAAGAAGCAAAGAAAAAACAAAAAGTTATTGATATAAAAGAAATCAAACTTTCTGTGAAAATCGCTCAAAATGACATTAATTATAAAGTCAAACATGCAAGCGAGTTTTTAGAGCAAGGCAAGCATGTGAAATTTAGAGTGTTTTTAAAAGGTCGTGAGATGGGCTCTCCTGAAGCAGGGGTGGCGTTGCTTGAAAAAATTTGGCAAATGGTTGAAGATATAGCAGATAGAGACAAAGAGCCTTTGCTCGAAGGACGCTATGTAAATATGCTAGTAACTCCTAAAAAGAAAAAATAATCACAAGCCTTTTTAAGGCTTGTATTTTAAACTTATGCTAGAAGAAAATCCACAATTTTTAAAAGAACAAATCATAACTTATCTTGGTAATAAAAGATCTTTGCTTGAGTTTTTAAATCAAGGCTTTAAATTCGCACAGAATGAGCTTAAAAAAGACAAATTTAGTTTTTGTGATGTATTTAGTGGCTCTGGGGTAGTTTCGCGTTTTGTGAGGCCTTATGCGAGTTTTATCATGGCAAATGATTTGGAAGATTATTCTAAAATCATCAATGAGTGTTATTTAAGCAATCAAAATGCACAATTTTTACAAGAATTACAAAAATATTATGATTTTTTAATTTCTGATTTAAAACTCAAAAAAGGCTTTATAAGCAAGCTTTATGCACCAAATGATGATGAGTATATCCAAAAGAATGAAAGAGTTTTTTACACGCTTAAAAATGCGATGTATTTAGACTCTATGCGAGAAAAAATTTCAAGCCTGCCAAGCAATATACAAAAATACTTTATCGCACCGCTTATCTATGAAGCAAGTGTGCATGCAAATACAAGCGGGGTTTTTAAAGGCTTTTATAAAGATAAAAATGGAGTGGGAAAATTTGGAGGAAATGGAGCAAATGCGCTTAGTCGTATAAAGGGTGATATAGCTTTAAAAATGCCTATTTTTTCAAATTTTACTTGTGAGTATGAGGTTTTTCAAAAAGACGCAAATATTTTAGCTAAAGAGCTTGATAGCTTTGATGTAGCGTATTTAGACCCACCTTATAATCAACACCCTTATGGATCAAATTATTTTATGTTAAATTTAATCGCTAATTATAAAAAGCCAAAGGAAATTTCAAAGGTTTCTGGCATACCAAAAGACTGGAACCGCAGTGCTTTTAACAAAGAAAAAAAAGCTGAAGATGCTTTGTTTGATTTGATAAATGATTTAAAAGCTAAGATTGTATTGCTTTCTTATAATTGTGAGGGTTTTGTAAAAAAAGAAAATTTCATAAAAAGACTTCAAAGTCTTGGAGAATGCTTTGTGCTTGAGCAAAAGTATAATGCCTTTAGAGCTAGTAGAAACCTTTCTAAACGCTCTATGCATATACAAGAACAACTCTATGTATTAAAAAAACGCTAATCTTGCATGTATGTATTTAATTGCTCAAAAAGCTTTTCTTTTAAAGCAATAGGTTTGTTTATTTTAATATATGGTATCCAATATCTTATTAAATTTAAAAGCTCATCATCATAAGTATAAAATGCCTTGATGTAAATGAAATTCTCATCCTCATCTATAAATTTGTATTTAGTAAGGGCATTTTTTCTTAAGAAATATTCTTTAGCTTTTTTATCAAGTTTTAAAATAGCTTCTTTATTTTCTTTGCTAATCCAATTACTTTGATCTTTTTGAATTTGTTTTAAAAACTCTTCTTTTGGGGTAAAAATTTCTTTCTTTTCTACTTTTAGTTGTGTGATTTTAGAAAAAGTAAAGGTTTTTAAAGTATCGTTTTCATCTGCTAAAAGATACCATATGTGATTAATATTAATGAGTTTGTATGGATTAGCTTTTCTGTGTTTTTCTTTGTAGTAAAAACTAATGGGGTATTTTGCTATGATAGCTGCACTTAGTTCTTCAAAAATTTCTCTATCAAGTGTTTCATAGCTTTGGGTTTTGACTAAAAAGGCTTTGTTGATTTTTTCATTAAGCAAGTCGTTTAAAAACTCTTTATCTAAACTAGGATAAAGCCTACCTATACCGCTTAAAATAGCAAAATTTTGTATATCTTTAAAGCTTAATTTTCCTAAAACATAGCCTTCTAAAAAATACTTTCCATTTTCTTTTTTTATAGGAATAAAAGCAAGGCGTTCATGCAAGTCTCTTTGTATGGTGCGAATGCTGACATTAAATTCTTGTGCAAGCTCTTCTAAGCTAAAACGCTCGCCATTGTTTAAACACTGCAGTATAGAAACTAAACGCGTAGAAAGCTTGTCTTTTTCCATATACAACCTTTTTATTTTTGTTTATTTTAGCAAATCTTTGATGTTTTGTTTGATTGTTTTTGGATCGTTTTCATAGGTAGTTAAAAGTTCTTGAATAAGCTTTAAAAAATCACTAAAATCATCAGGATTTTCTTTTTTAAATTTAAGCACTCTATCTAGGATGATAAAAGCAGCTTCGGTTTTGTCATTTTCTTTTTCTTTTTCATAAAGCTCTTTTAGTTCTAAAGCAAGCTTAGTGTAAGTATAAGCTTGCTTTGGTTTTGAGATGATATTAAAGATGTTTGATTTATAGCTAAAAAGCAATGAAAAAAGTTGAGGTAGTTTGTTTAGCATGGTACTCCTTAAAATTTGCAATATTATTATGTATTTGCTTAAGTTTTATTGCTTTTGATTATCCTTACAAGCACCATTATACCTGCTAAAATTAGCACGTAAGACACCGCTACATTTGTAATTCCGTATTTTTCTATTAAAAATAAACTTGGCAAAATAACACACCACACTACAAATACAAGTAAAGCCCAAAAAGCTCCGCAGGCAATAGCCCATATAGCAGTAGCTATCATGATTATAATACCAATTACAACCGCCATAAATAACTCCTTTATCTCAACTAAAATGAATTATATTTAGCCTTACGACAACTTGTATCATAAGCTAAGCATTATCTTTTAAAAGCACTTAGTATGGTGCCAAATGCCATTTCTAAGGCATTAGCGTTTTTTCTTTGGAGAGGTTCTTTGCATTTTGGGCAAGAAAAAATTTCACCACTAAAAGACATAACGTCAGATTTTGGAACTATTACTTTAGAATACCCGCATTTTTTACATACTTTTTTAAACGGCATAGGGCGTATCATTAATTTCCTTTTTTTTGTTTTATGAGCTGTTAAAAATTATCCATTTTTTTACTCTTTTATTTCGCTTGGATTTGTGTTTTTAAAAATCTCTTTTATATTAGCACATGTTTGCTCGTATTTTTCTTTGAGTTCAGGGTTGTTTTCTATGGCTTCTTTTCCACCAAATAAATCTGAAACAACCAAAGGTTCGTTGAAAAATTTATCATCCACCGCATCAACTACATTATAAACTTTTTCAGCGGCTTGCCCAAGCATTTCACATGCTATGTCTTTTGGATCATCAGTCCAGTATGCATTTTCTTCTTTGGTTTTGTCATACCATTTTTTTAATCCATATCCAGTTGCAGCTAAAGCAACTCCACCTAAAATAAAACCTAATTTTCCCATAAATAACTCCTTTTGTTTTGATTTACAAAAGGAATTATATTTTAGCTTTATGACAGGTTGTGTCGTTTTAAGTATTAAAATAAATTATTTTTAAAATGCTCTACATCTTTATTTTCTATAGAGTTGTTTAGATATTTATACAAGAAATCATAAGCTATATCAAGCTTATTCTCATCAAGATTGTTTTCAAGTATAAAAAATCTTGCTAAGAAGGTAAGATCAAAAATTTGAGCAATAGGTTTTAAATTTTCTAAAATTTTTGGCGCAATTTTTTGCTTTTTGTCGTAGTGATCTTTTAAAGCTTTCATTATATTTCTTCTTTGAAGGTTTAATAAGTTTTCTATCATTTTAGCGTCTGCATTTTCTAGCCAAGCTGAGCCAAGTATAACACCATCTTTATAGTTTTTAGCATAGAAATTGTAAATATTGCGTTGGATTATTTCTTCATTTATCAATTCATTTGAAGTTGTATTTGAGCTTTGGTTGATTTTTACAGCTACTGCTTTAGAAAATCCACCTGAAAAGACAATAGCTGTTCCTATATCTAGTTTGCTTAAAAATTCTGCTTGCTCATCTTCTAAAGCCATGGTATTTGCGATAGCTTTTTTATCATCTGCAGCAAAAATTCTATGAACGATTTTTGTGTTTGTATTTTTTAATACTTCTGGGGTGAGCTTGTTTGGAATTTGATCAGCTATCATTAAGCATTCGCCATATTTTCTAATCTCAGCAAGCATGTCAGTAAATACTTCAACACCTTGTTTTTTATTTAAACTATCTCCTGCTTCATACTTACTTAATAATCTATGTGCTTCTTCTATTAAAAGTATGTGTTTTAAGCCATGTTTATTTTGGCTAGTTTTGAAATTTGCTTTGATGGCCTCTACAAAATTAGTAAGTATAAATCCCATTACTAAAGATTTTTCATTACCATTTCTAATCTCTTCAAGCTCAAACACTACTTTTTTATCAAGCAACTTTCTAAAATCTATTGATCTTTTAGTGTTTAACATAAAGCCTTTTGATCCAACTAAAAGCCCATTTAATCTAGCTTTAATAGAACCTATATAATCATTTTTTAATCTCTCATCAAAACCTTGAGTTTTTACTACATCTTCTATTTTTTCGATTAAATCTTGCAAGGTCGGAAAAGAATAAACCCCTTCATCAAAGGCACTTTCTTCATAAATTTCATTTTTATTGGTAGATATATTCCAGCCTTTGTCTTTATAGCACTCATATATTGCACTTTCTATGATTTGAGGTATAGCAGCTTCCATGTCAAATGCAGCCTCTATACTAGCTTTTATCATATCTACTCTTGAAGTAATGCTCTCATGAGGAAAAAATTCAAAAGGATTTAGTCTAAAAGGTGATAATGTATCATTTCCTAGTGTGAAGATAAGCAAGTCATCATAGATGTTTTTTAAAATTCTATATTCTGTTTTAGCAGGTTCTATTACTAAAAATGGTTTGTTTGAGTTGATGAGTATATTTTGACAAGTTGTTGTTTTTCCACTTCCTGTTACACCTGTGATAAATATATGTTTATCAAGCTCAAATTTGTTTATACTTACTTCTTTGTTTGTAATATTGCCACTTTGTATTAATTTTCCAAGAACTAAAGAATTTTCTTGAGAAAATTGTTTATAGTTTAATCCAAATTCAACTTCCTCATTAAGCTCTAAACCTACCACCTCTTTTTTCGGTAAATCTGCGATTAAACTCAGCTCTTTAGAGCTTATTAAATTTCCAAGAGAATGTGAGCTTTGAGAAAATAATGATGAAATTTTTTCATCGTCTTGATTCATTTGTATTTTTGGTAGTTGTAAATTTCTAAAAGCATGAAGTCTTTTGCCATTATCTAGTAAAAACGCTCTAAGTGGAAGTTTGTTTCCACTTTCTCCGCTAAATAAAGATATAATGGTATTTTCAAGTTTTTGTAAAACAGCCTTTGAATTTGCAAAGCAAAACATAGAGCTTGTAAAAAGTCCTTTTCCTTTGCCATAGTCTATTCTAGGTAGTAAAATTTCATCTATGTATTTTACCCAATCTTGCATTTGTTTGTTGGTTGATTCTGTGGTGGTTGTTGTAGATTCTGTAGTTCCTTCGCTAGTACCTGTGGTTTTACTTTCATTAGTACCTGTTGTAGTTCCTTCGCTAGTTCCAAAGGTTTTACTTTCATTAGTACCTGTGGTTTTACTTTCATTAGTACCTGTGGTTTTACTTTCACTATTTCCAATGTTTTTTGATATAGTTTGACTTTTTCCACCAGTGATTGTTATATTACTATTTGTAGTTGTGCTTTTAGATTCAGAGCTTCCTTTGTTTGTAGAATAACTACTTCCATTATCGCTAGATCCACTAGAAGTTCCAAAGGTTTTACTTTCGCTAGTTCCACTTTGCTTACTTTCTCCAGAATTTATCGCTTCACTTCTACTTTCACCTTCATTTGTTCCTGTGTTTGTACTCTCATTGGTGCCTATGCTTTTACTTTCATTAGTACCCGTGGTTTTACTTTCGCTAGTGCCTATGCTTTTACTTTCATTAGTACCCGTGGTTTTACTTTCATTGGTACCAAAATTTTTACTTTGTGATTCTTGCTTGCTTTGTTTTGCCATAGGACTTAGCATATCATAAATATCAAATATATTTTTTTCAATATCTGCTATAGTTTTATCATCCACCAAAGAAGCTATGATCATAAAGCCAAATTCAGAATTTATCCCCATAGTATCTGCAAGTCTATCTACCCCTTGGAATTCATCTTTGTTTTCTAAAATACCAGGAACACCTTCTATGATACTTTGGTATTGATTATTTGTAATTTTGTCTAAAAGTTTTCTTTTAGATTCTCCTGTGACAACTTCTACTTTACTACCTCTAAAATTTCCTTTTATGCTAGGACATAGTAAAAATTCTCCTATTTCTTGTATATTTAAACTTGGCGATGATTTAGAATAATCTCTACTAATACCATAATAAAACTCAATACCCTCATCATTACCTAAAATTAAATATATAAAATTAACACCTTCTATTCTAAGAGTGCTTAAAACGTTTTCCAAAGCTTGTCTTTTTGGTGCATCTTTTTTAAAGGTAATGCTATCTACTTTATATAAAGCCACATCGCTTATATCTAGTTCATCTGTTTTAAGTGTGGTGATATTTGTTTTATGATTTAAATATAAATTATTTGTATGAAGTGTAATGGTTTCTATGGTCTTTTTCATTTGCTTTTCCTTTCTTTTGCTTCTTTTTCCATTAGCTCTCTAAAATATTTTTGTGCTTTTGTTTCTTGTTTTAAAGCCCCTTCTATACAAACATCTTTTGAAACTTTATCTTGCAAAGAAACATTAGTATAAAATGAATTTTGTGTATGCGTTTCTTGTTTATTGATAAGCTTAGAATGTGGTATGTATTTATTTAGTACCTTTTTTACTATGCTTATATTCCATATAGTATCTTCTAAATTTTCAACAAAAAAAGAATGATTAAAAATCAACTCATTTTTTTTATTCCATACAAAACATAGATCAAGTTCATCATCTTTGATATATTCAACCGTCTTTTTCCACCAAATCCAAAAATCCTCATCTATGGTAAAAAAAACTTCACCTTCTTTTTTTATAGGTTCTATGTTTTCGTTTCTATATCTAAACACTGCTATTTTTTCATTGTTTATCAAAAATAAATTTCTAATCATTCTTTTCCTTGTTTTGTTTTAACTTTTCAAGTTGAGTGACAAATTTTTTAATTTGTATTTTTTTAGCTTTGCTTATTGTTTTAAGATTTGTATTAGTCGTTAAATTTTTATTAAAATCAAAAAAATCTTTTTCATTATATAGAGTATAATCTTCTTTAAAAGTGTATGTTTGCTGGTTTAAAGGAATGCGTATTTTAGCATTCCTTTCTATGTATTCTTCTTCTTCAATATTGCTATGCAAACTAAAACCATTCCAAAAATTCCAATTTCTCATTTCGTCTCTTTTATTTTTAATCTTTTCTTACAAGTGTATTAAATTTGCTTGTAACATCATCATCACTTAAACTTGGATTAGCTTCTTTAAAACTTTCTTTTATAAAAGCAGAAATTTCACTTTTACTTGCTCCACTTTCAAGCTTTTTATCATCTACATAATTTGCTACATCATTAACATCAATCTTTTTCTCACTTGCAGTTTTTAATAAAGAATTAACATCTGTTGCATCAAGCTTGCCTTCATCCACTTTTTTCGCAGTGAAATTCCAAAATTCAGCACTTGTTTTTAAAGAGTATTTTTCATCTAAAGCTTTTATGGTTAAACCTGAACCTAAAGCTGTATCAACGGCTTTTTGTATATCTGTTTTTTCTTCATTAAGATTAATATTTCCTGCTTTAATTTCACTCTTAAGATAATCAATATAAGCATTAATACTATCAAAATCTTCAGGTTTTTTATTGCTTTGTCTCATGGCTGCACCAAGATCTTCGACATTATCATCTTTATTAAACAATCCTGCGATTTGTCCTATTATGTTTAAAATGCTTGATAAGGTTCCAATATGAGGAAGTATAGCTCCAGCTAGCTTTCCAATTCCATCCATAATAGCCCCACCTATAGCTTTGCATGCACTACTTATTCCACTTACTATTGCACTACCTATACTACATACAGTATCCCAAAATCCCATTTTGTCTCCTTTGTTTTGAATTTTTATTTTTAATCTTTTCTTACAAGTGTATTAAATTTGCTTGTAACATCATCATCACTTAAACTTGGATTAGCTTCTTTAAAACTTTCTTTTATAAAAGCAGAAATTTCACTTTTACTTGCTCCACTTTCAAGCTTTTTATCATCTACATAATTTGCTACATCATTAACATCAATCTTTTTCTCACTTGCAGTTTTTAATAAAGAATTAACATCTGTTGCATCAAGCTTGCCTTCATCCACTTTTTTCGCAGTGAAATTCCAAAATTCAGCACTTGTTTTTAAAGAGTATTTTTCATCTAAAGCTTTTATGGTTAAACCTGAACCTAAAGCTGTATCAACGGCTTTTTGTATATCTGTTTTTTCTTCATTAAGATTAATATTTCCTGCTTTAATTTCACTCTTAAGATAATCAATATAAGCATTAATACTATCAAAATCTTCAGGTTTTTTATTGCTTTGTCTCATGGCTGCACCAAGATCTTCGACATTATCATCTTTATTAAACAATCCTGCGATTTGTCCTATTATACTTATGATGATTGATGCGGTTTTTAAGTGCGGATATTTATCGCCTAAAAATTTTTCAGCAAGAGCTAAAATAGATCCACTAATTACGCAAGCACTATTTACAATGTTTGCAAATTCACTAATGCGTTGGCGCATGTCAATAATTTTTGCTTGTTCCATTTTATCTCTTATTTTAATTTCGTTTCATCAAATTCTTTTATAGATTTTCCCTCTTTACAAACACAATGTTTTATAGTGTCAGGGCCTGTTATTTTTATGCATATTGCATCATCTTCTGCGTATTCTTTATCAAGACGCAAGGTTGTCATGCTTGTTTCACTAAGAGGAAGTTTGTTTGTACTAGCTCTTGAGTCTTTAGTGTAATAAATTTCAAATTCATCAATATCAGCATAATCAAATAATTGTTTTAATTCCCCACTATTTACATCTATGCTGTCTTTATCGATGATCATTTCAAAATTTCCCTCACCATCATCTTTACCAATATAGTAGTTAAACTTAGCCTCATCATCAACACCTACTTCTGAAATAATGTTGAAATTTCCTCTTTTTCTACCATCAAGCAAGCCAAAAACAACCCCTGTCTTGCAAGTTACCTTTTTAGATAGATCTTGTTCTAAAGCTTCTTCTCCTTTTAGATCTTTTATCATTTCATCTGCTTCTTGGGTTCCAAGTGGAGGGAAAATTTTATATTCTGTTACATCTCCATTTTCTTTTGCTTTGTTTATTAATTTCTCAAAAGCATCTTTTACTAGTTTTGATCTAGAAGAGTTTCCGCCTAAGAAAATATTTAAAGTTTTTAAACCTTCCATTTTTTGAGATGCTTTTTTGAAAGCTTGGTAAAATTTATCAACCCCTTCATTTATTTTTGTTTCAAGGATAGAGAGTAATTTTTGTGGATCAAATACTAAAGACATTTCTTTTGTATCATTTTCTCCATCATCATTTCTATTTAAATATATGTTTAATTTGTAAAAACCATCGCCATCCTCTTCTATTTTTCCAATTTTTAATAACTCATTTATGTTTTTTAAATCTTTAAAATTTTCTACATTTTCCCATAAAGGCCTGAGTAGTTCTTTGAGAATTGAAGTGTTTTTTCTAGCTTCTTGAGAATCTTTTATAACACTTTCATGTCCTCCAAAAGTTTGAGCATTTGCAGGCTTGGTAAAAGATATATTTTCTTTTATAAGTTCTTCTTTGTTTGTTTTTACGATCTCATATACTAAATACTCAAGTAAATTTTCCCCACCTAAGTATTGATCTCCATCAGCACCAAAATGTTCTATATCATAAGGATATTTTTTGCCTTTGCTTTTTCTTAAAATACCAAAGTCAAAGTCAGTAGTCCCTCCACCAAAATCAAACACACCATAATGCACAGGTTCTTCCATGTCTTTTTTTACAAAGTCATATTCTTTTAGCGCACTTATCGCATAAGCAGCAGGCTCACTTGCGCTTAAGATCACTTTAAATCTTTGGTTAAATTCTTCACTACAAAGAACAGCAAAAGGTATAGATCTTTTGATTCCTCTTTCAAAGCTTTCTTTGATTTTATTTCTAACTTGCAAAGAGTATTTAACAGGAAAAGAAAGCAAGTATTCTAAATATATACCACTATACATATTGTTAATATATCTTCCTATATAATAAGCATAAATCTCTATAGGATTTAAATCTTTATCATCACATTCTACAAAGTCTTTTAGTGTTTTTATTAATCCAGTTTTATCTTTTATGCGAAATTTATTTTCACTGCTTCCTGCCCATTGTTTTAAATTTGAGAAAAATCTATAAAAATCCTCATCTTCAGCATTATTTAAATTGCTTAAAGCAGCATGAGAGACTGAGATGTCATTAAATTTTGTATAAGGGCGTGATTTGCAGTAATTATAAGCTCGCATAAAACTATCAATATCCGCAAACTCAACTATTGTTGGATTTTCATAATCGTTTTTATTTTCTTCTTTTCTATTGCCACTTCCTATACGGATGAGTTGTTTGTGAGATCTTTCATCTAAAAATCCAGCTACCGTGCTTTTGGTTCCAAAGTCAATAGCAACTACACCTTTTTTGATGTCTAGTAAAGGTGATCTAGCGATCAAGTCTCCATCTTTTATTTTGATTGTTTTGGTATTAGAAGTTTCTTCCGATCTTCTATAAATATCCCAATGACCTCTATTGATATCTGTTAATAAACCCAAATCATATTCATCCAATCCTACTGCATGATAATCAACTTCTAAAAGAATTTTTTGTATTTCTTTTAGCTCTACTTCATCGCCATTTCTAATGCCTTCTATAGCTTGAAGTAAGCCATCGTCTTTATGTAAAATAATTTCTTTGATATTTTTTGTTTGTTCCATTTTTTTCCTTTTAAATTTATTTATTCCACTTCAACAAGTGAGTTATATGTGTTATTTGATATTCTAAAACCTACAAAAAGAACCTTTTTGATTTTGCCTTGGCTATTACCTTGGATTTTATCATGCTTATGATCATTAAATTTTTCACCTTCTTTTGTTTCAAAACGCTCTAAATTATCATGATATTTTTCCAAGGCTTTATATAGTTTCTCAAAAAAATCAACATAATATTGCAAATCACTACTTTCTCTTAGTGTTTTTGTTTTGATTATAAAGTGAAGATTTTTTAAACTATCTAAATTTAATGTTTTAACAAGAAACTCACATTGATCTTTAACACCATTGCTATTAAACTCTCTTAAATTTTCTTTATTTGCTTGATAGTATTCGTATAAAGAAAAATATGTATTTTCTTTTATATTATCTAGCTCGTTTTGAGTTTTTTCTAGCTTGTTTGTTTTATCTTTTAATCCAGCTTCGCACTCATTAAGTTTTTCTTCTTTGGATTTTAATTCATTTTGAGTTTTTTCTAATGCATTTAATGCACTGCTTAATTTATCTTTAAAGTTATTGGCTTTATTTTTTTCATCTTTTAACTCATTTTGAGTTTTTTCTAATGTACTTTGAGTTTTTTCTAGCTCATTTATTTTGTCTTTTAATCTAACTTCGCACGCAGTGTGTTTTTCTTTTTCAGAATCTAACTCATTTTGAGTTTTCTTTAGTGTTTCTGAAGTTGTATCTAAATTCGTCCGAGATTGAAACAATTTCTCTTTAGAATCTTTTAATTCTTCTTGAGCTTTCTTAAGATCGTTTGAAGTTTTTTCTAGCTCTTTATTTAGATTTTGCAAAGCATGATCAACTTCTTTTTTATTGATCAACTCACCCTCAAAACCCATACCATTTTTATCTTTAATGCTAATGCTATAGGTGTTAAATTCACTC
Source organism: Campylobacter sp. CNRCH_2014_0184h (assembly GCF_025772985.1). NCBI lineage: Bacteria > Pseudomonadati > Campylobacterota > Epsilonproteobacteria > Campylobacterales > Campylobacteraceae > Campylobacter > Campylobacter sp. CNRCH_2014_0184h. The sequence continues at coordinate 67,063 of NZ_JAKMTB010000004.1, forward strand.
ATTGTTTTCTCCCTTTATTAGTTTATCTATAATACGACAAGTTCTTTCAAATATTAATTTTTTGTCTTTTATTTTCTCCTTTTGCTCTTGATTTGCTTTTGCATAAGCTAAAATTTGCATGATGGATAATTTTGGTAATCTGCTTGGGGATTTATCCATGCTTAGTATTTTTTGTGCATATTCATAAAGTATTTTTTCATTCTCATCATTAAATAATGAATTTAAATCTTTTGTGTGGTAGATGTTTATAGTTTTTAAAAGTTCTATAAAATTTGCACTGATTAAACTAGGCTCTTCATCATATAAAACATAAAGAACATTTTCTTTATTTAGTTTTTTAAATTTTTCTTTCACCTTTTCATTTGCTAAATAAAATGCTATGTTTTTACTGCTGATAAATACTTTTGGTTCTTTTTGTATATTATCTTGTTCATTTGCTTCATCTTGTTCTTTGTCGATGCGTTTTCTTGATTTTTTATTCATTTTTTCGGTTTCTTCTACCAAATCTTTAAATAAATCATCAGCAACTTCTATCAAAGCAGCCAAACGATCAAAATATCTTTTTTTATCATCATCAAGTTCTTCGCCTGCTTTGTATCTAGCTTTGTGTTCTACTTCAGCCCAAACGTGCTGTAAAAGAGTTTTGATTTGAATTTCTGCTTTGAAATTTGTAAAATCCTCGCTATTATACTTATCTTTATCCTCAATTAGCTTTAGCATTTTATCATCATAGCTTATAACTAAATGTCTTCCAAGGTAACCAAATTTTCTTTCTTTTTTGATATCTTGTGTTTTATCTACGCTATTTTTCCAGTCGATATTGTCTTTGAGTTCTATTTTTAAAAGCTCATATAAGATGTTTTCATCTTTTAAAGAGGTGAGTAAAATTTTTACCCCAACTAAATCAGTGACTTCATCTAAAGGGTTTTTATATTTTGATTTTTTATCATCTCTTGAAATTTTACCTTTGAAACTATCTATTGCTTTTGTTCTTGATTTTATTTCTATGGCATTTTTATCAAGTTTAACCTTGCCTTCTTTTATGGCATTATCTAATAATTTATCAATGTATTCAACCAAAATACATCTAAAAGATTCATATGAATTCCACTTGCTCTTATATTCATCTACTGTTTGTTCGATGTTATAGTGTGAGGTTGTATCGATACCATTATTTTTTGTTACAGAAGTATCATCTAAAGACATCATAATATTTTTTCTCCGTTAAAATTAAAATAAAAATTATACAAATCCCCCCCCCATTGTCAAGATATTTAACTTTGTTAACAAATTATATTTTAGCTTTATGACAGGTTGTGTCATGACACAAGCTGACATGTGAAATTTGTATCATTTTAAAAAAAGAAAGGATTTAAAATGGTAATAGTTGCGCTTTTATGTATGGTAGCAATGGTGTTTTTACATATTAGTTTGTTTTTGATGTTTTTTATGTTTGCTATGTTTGTATTTGGTATTTGTGTTGTGTATGGAGTTGTTGAGTTTATAGGCGGGGATGTTTTGGCAAGTTTATCAATGGTAGTTTTGTTTTTATGGGGAATTTATATGTATAAAAATGAAAAAGAGAAAGTATTTATCTATGGTTTATGCGCATGTGGTTTTGTGGGGTTGGTAGTATCAGCACTTCTTGATAAGCAAGTATTGTGATGTTGCAATACTTGCTTATCATCTAATCTTTGCTTTTGTATTAAAATTCCTTTTAAAATGCTAAAAGTATCCATGCCTAAGATGAGATTTCTTAACTTCTTAGTTTGCTCTAGCGATGAGGCTTTTTCATGTACAGCTGTGTTTCTTATGTCTTGTAAGGTATTCATGTGCTTGCAAAGCTCATAAATGATAAAATTTTTACATTTTATTTCAAGTAAGTCTTGAATTTGTTTATTGATAAGTAAAAACTTCATCGTGCCTATATTTGGTTTATGTTTAAAAAAATCACTTAATGTATAAGCATTTTGTTGTACGCTATAGCTTATATTTTTTATGCTTTCATCTTTTTGGCAAAGTTGCAAAAATACTTTTTTACAAAAATCATAAATTTCATATTCTAAGGTTTTAGAGTATTTAACGATGATAGAGGTAAAATCATACAAAGGATCTTGTTTGTTTTCATCAAATTCCATTTCAGCGTATATTATATTGCTAATGCTATCAGGATGTAAAAGGTGAAAAAGCTCATTTCCAAAGATGTATTTTTTATAAATATCTTGAATTTTTAGATACTCTTGACTTTTATAAACGTTTAAATAACACTTTGTTTCATCTAAAAAATAATCAATCTCATTTTTTTGTTTGATGATTAAAGGATATATATAAGAATTTCCATAAATAGCATAAGAATTATTTTTATAATTTGGTGTGGTAAAATTTGATAGATAATGATTTTTAACAGTTGTAAAATCTTCACGAACTAATTCTCTTAAATCTTCTATGATAAAATATTGCTCGATGTTAAAATTCTTTTCTTTATAATAACTTGGCAATAAATTCTCATCATCTAAACTTTTACTTACCTTTATGACCTTTGCTACAAATAAATTCGCATAATCACTTAAAAAAAGTTGTAAAGGACTATCTTTACTAGTGCTAGTATAAATTTCATCTAAGTCTTTTTCAAAAGAATTGTTTTGATCGTTGATTTTTGATTTTACTTTGGCAAAAGCAACTTGGCCTTTATCAAGTAGAATTTGTAAATGCTCTTTGATGACATTATCTTGATAGTAAGGATTATAAAGGATTAAAAGATTGTTCATGGTTTTCCTTGAAAATGTTTGATTTTGATATTTTACTTAATTTTAAAGAAAAATTCTTAAGAAATGAATTTAATTTTTCTAAAGCATAGTTGTAGTAAAATGATAGCTTTCTTTTATGAAAAAATTGATCCAAATAATAACTTGGCAATAAATTCTCATCATCTAAACTTTTACTTACCTTTATGACCTTTGCTACAAATAAATTCGCATAATCACTTAAAAAAAGTTGTAAAGGACTATCTTTACTAGTGCTAGTATAAATTTCATCTAAGTCTTTTTCAAAAGAATTGTTTTGATCGTTGATTTTTGATTTTACTTTGGCAAAAGCAACTTGGCCTTTATCAAGTAGAATTTGTAAATGCTCTTTGATGACATTATCTTGATAGTAAGGATTATAAAGGATTAAAAGATTGTTCATGGTTTTCCTTGAAAATGTTTGATTTTGATATTTTACTTAATTTTAAAGAAAAATTCTTAAGAAATGAATTTAATTTTTCTAAAGCATAGTTGTAGTAAAATGATAGCTTTCTTTTATGAAAAAATTGATCCAAAGGATACACATGCCAAAAATGAAAAGCGTTAAAAGTGCTGTTAAACGCTTCAAAGTAGGTAAAAATAAAATCAAAAGAGGCGCTGCTTATAGAAGCCACATTTTGACTAAAAAACCTGCTAAAAGAATGCGTGATCTTCGCACTTCTAAGTATGTTCACTCAACCAATGTTAAAGCGGTTGAAAAAATGTTAGGAATTTAAGCTCGCTTAAATTTAGTTTTTGACGAAAGTCATTCAAACTCCCCTTATTTTAAAGGGCAAGATTCGTTTAACGAACGCCAATTTGTGAAAGGATAAATATGGCAAGAGTAAAAACAGGTGTTGTAAGACGCCGCAGACATAAAAAAGTTTTAAAACTTGCGCGTGGTTTTTATAGTGGTCGCCGCAAACACTTTAGAAAAGCTAAAGAACAATTAGAAAGAAGTTTGGTTTATGCGTATCGTGATAGACGCCGCAAAAAACGTGATTTCCGTCGTCTTTGGATAGTGCGTATCAATGCAGCTTGCAGACTAAATGATATTAGTTATTCAAGATTTATAAATGGTCTTAAAAAAGCAGGCATTGAGCTTGATAGAAAAATTTTAGCTGATTTAGCGATGAACGACGCAGCTGCTTTTGCTAAAATCGCAGATGCTGCTAAAAAAGCACTTTAATCTTACTGCAAGGCTTTTTATAAGCCTTGTTTTTCTCTTTACTCTCTTTTTAAATTCTCTTTTTGCTAAAGATATTTTGCTTTTTAAAGTTTATGATGAAAAAGCATTTAAAGATGTAAATTTAAGCCATTATCTCATGAGCGAAAAACTCGATGGCGTAAGAGGACTTTGGAGTGGTAAGTCTATGCAAACAAGAGCAGGAAATGCTATAAAACTCCCTTCATTTTTCACAAAAAACTTTCCTAAATTTGAGCTAGATGGAGAGCTTTGGATAAAAAGAGCTTCTTTTGAAGAAATTTCATCTTTAATACGCCAAGAAAACCCTGATGAAAAACTTTGGCAAAAAGTAAGTTATAATGTCTTTGATGTGCCAAATGCTTGCGAGGAATTTAAGCTTGATCCTTGTACTTTAGAAGCAAGATTAGAAGTTTTAAAAAAGTATTTAGCTAAAAATCCAAATGATTTTATAAAAATCATCCCACAAATTCGCATTAAAGATAAAAATCATTTAAAGCAGTTTTACCAAGATATCATTTCGCATAAAGGCGAGGGCGTGATCATAAGATTAAACAACGCACCTTATGAAAAGAAAAGATCAAACAATGCTTTTAAACTAAAACCTTTTGATGATACAGAATGTGTTGTAAAAAAGCATTTTAAAGGTAAGGGAAAATTTGAAGGCAAAATGGGATCTTTGCTTTGTGAAGCAGTGATTGAGGGTAAAAAAGTAAGTTTTAAGATAGGCTCGGGCTTTAAAGAAAGCGATCGCTTAAATCCTCCGCCAGTTGGTGCTATCATTACTTTTAAATACAACGGCTTAACCAAAAATGGCAAGCCAAAATTTGCCAGTTTTTTAAGAGTGCATGAAAATAGCGTTTTAAAGTAAAAGTAAATTTCAACTTCTCTTTAAAAAAGCACTAAAACAAAGATAAAACACAAAAGCTATACAAGCGCTAGCTATAATGCATGCTCCACTTGCAAGATTATAATAAAAACTCACAAAAAGTCCTATCACACAAAAACTTATACTCAAAAGCGCAGAGATGATCATCATTTGACCAAGCTTTTTAGAAAAGCTCTCGGCGATAAATGCAGGTATGCTAAGTAAAGCTATCACAAGTATAAGTCCTACTACTTTGATACTTATAACGATACAAAAAGCCATCATTGCGATTAAAAGATAATGAAAAAGATTGGTTTTAACCCCTCTTAAGCTTGCAAATTCTTTATCAAAGCTTAGAATTTCAAATTGACGATAAAAAAGCAATACTAAAATGATAAAAATCACATCAATCACTGCAAATAAAATTATATCTTGCGTAGGTACAGACAAAATACTACCAAACAAATACCCCATTAAATCACCATTATACCCAGGGGTTAAGTCTATGAGTATGATACCAACAGCCATTCCAAAAGCCCATATAACACCGACTATATTGTCACTTCTAAAAGGATATTTTTGTACTAAAAACGCTACAAGTAAGGCTAAAAAAAGCGTAAATAAACTCGTACTAACAAGTACTGGCAAACCAAAATAAAATGCTATGCCTATACCCCCAAAAGCCCCATGCGTAATGCCTCCTGCCATAGAACTTAAGCGGTTGATCATGATCAAAGTTCCCATAATCCCACAAGCAATGCTAGTTAAAAATGCAGCCAAAAAAGCATTTTGTATAAAAGAGCTAGATAAAAGTTCAAGCATGGTTTTTTCCTTCACAGCAACACTGCTCCAAGCTAAGCTCCACATCACAAAAATGCGTGTGATTTTGGCTTAAATGCGCTAGTAAATGCGCCTTTTTTTCAGGGGTGTTTTCATGTAAGAATAATTCTTTGTTTAAATATGCGATTTTATTTGCATAAGCTAAGCTTACATTTAAATCATGGCATATTACTATCACGCCAACCCCACTTTCGTGTAATTTTTTCAAAAGCTCAAAAATCTGCACCGAGCCTTTGGTATCTATACTTGCAGTAGGCTCATCAAGGATTAAAAGTTTACATTCACTTGCTAGAGCTCTTGCGATGTAAACTCTTTGTCTTTGACCTCCGCTTAGTTCGTTGATTTTTTTATCCCAAAAATTTTTCATACCTACTTTTTCTAAGGCTAGCAAGGCTTGCTCTTGATCTTTTTTGGTATAAAAACCAAAGAATTTTTTATCCACCCTTCCCATCATCACCACTTCTAGCACGCGTACTGGAAAGTTTGGATTAGCTAAAGTATTTTGTGGGACATAACCTATATCTTTTAAACTTAAGTTTTCAAAGTTTATATTTTTATGACTATTTAGTAAGCCTAGTATGAGTTTTAAAAGTGTAGATTTACCCCCGCCATTTGGCCCTACTATGGCTAAAAAGTCTTTGCTTTCATAGTTTAGGTTGATATTTTTTAAAACCTCATCTTGGTTATATGAAAAATTTAAATTTTTAATATTGATTTTTATCATTGTAAAACGCTTGCTATATTTTTTGCATCTTTTAAAAGCTCATTTTTATAATCACTTGGCAAATGATCAAGTTCTATGATTTTAAGATTATAATTACTCGCCATAGCTTCAATAGTATTGTTATTAGCTCCTTTAGGTACAAAAATAGCTTTTATTTGCTCTTTTTGTATGAGTTTTGCAAGCTTGGCTAAGTCTTTTGGCTTAGGTTCTTTGCCTTCTATTTCTACAGGAATTTGACTTAGATGATATCTTTTGGCAAAATACCCCCAAGATGGATGATAGACTAGAAAATGCTTGTTTTTTACATTTTTAAATAAAGCTTGTATTTGTAAATTTAATGTATCCATTTCTTTTAAGAAATTTTCTAAATTTTGCTCATAAAATGCTTTATTTTGTGGGTATTGTTCTATAAGTGCTAAAGTGATATTTTTAGCATGAGTTTTTGCTAAAAGTGGATCAAGCCATGTGTGAGGGTCATCTCCATGATGATGGTGTCCTTCGTGAGCATGCTCTTGCAAAGGTATAAAATCAATACCATTTTGAGTAGAGATGATTTTGGTATTTTTGAGATTATCTTTAAGTTTTAAAATCCAAATTTTTTCAAATTCTAAATTGGCTGTAAAGTAAATATCGCTTTTTTCAAGTTTTAAAATACCACTTGGTTTAAATTCGAAAGTATGCTCATTTGCATTAGGTGGTATGACTATATTAATATCTAAAGTATCTTTAGCAATTTGCTTTACAAAGTAAGCTTGTGGGGCTATACTAACACTTACCAAATCTTTGGCATATATACTTAAAAATGAAATCAAACACAAAAACAATACACGCATAATTTTCCTTTCTAAAAACAAAAAAATATTATACTATATTAGAAAAAATAAGGAGTGAAGATGAATTTATGGAATAAAAAAGCAAAAAGCTATGCAAGGTATAATCCTAATTTAAACGAAATTCAAAAAGCTACTTTTGCAAAACTTGGGTCTTTGCAAGGCAAAAGCGTAGTAGATATAGGCTGTGGGAGTGGTGTTTGGACTTTGCATTTAGCACAAAAAGCAAAAAGTATTTTGGGTGTAGATAGCTCTAGTGCTATGCTTGAAATTTTACAAGAAGATGCAAAAACTCATGCTATATCAAATGTAAAAACTTTAAATTTGGATTTTGAAAACTTTTATAAAAACAATAACACGAAATTTGACTTAGCCTTTTTAAGTATGTCTCCTGCTTTGCAAAATGAAAAAGACTATAAAGCTTTTTTAAGCTTAGCTTCTAAAAAGGTGTATTTAGGCTGGGCAAGTAGGCGCAAAAGTAGCTTTTTAGATCCTATATTTGAGCATTTTAACACGCATTTTAAAGGTTTTTATGAAAGTGACTTACAAAGTTTTTTAAATGCGCAAAATATCCCTTATGAAAGTGAAGTTTTTAACGAAACTAGAGTAGTAAAAAGAGATAAAGAAAGTGCGATAGAAAATGCCTTGTGGCATTTGAGTATGAATGGTGTTAATGCAAATAAACAAGAGCTAGAAAGCTTTGTAAAAGATGAGGTAGAAGAGCTTATAGAAGCTAAGATAAAACTTTTAATTATTGATTAAATTTCAAGGCTAAATAACCTTGAAATTTAAAGTTTTTCCTGCCATAAATGGCACTACATCGCCGTATTTTTGCACTACTTGCCATTCTTGTTTTTCTAAAGTGATGATTTTATCTTTTTCAAATTTAAGATTATGGATTTTACAAGCATTATCTGAAATAAATTTTTGTAAATTTGCTTCATTTGAGTGTTTTTCAAAAAGTTCAGCCAACACAGGTAAAATCACTGGCGCACTAAATACTCCAGCTGCGCACCCACAGCATTCTTTAGTGTGTAATGGATGAGGTGCGCTATCGCTTCCAAACATAGCCTTTTCATAACCGCTAAAAGCAAGCTCACATAAAGCATCTTTGTCTTCATAGCGTTTTGCAATAGGCTTGCAAAACAAATGCGGATCCATCTTGCCACCCACTACATCATCAAGCGTTATCATCAAATGGTGTAAAGTGATAGTTGCGTATAAATTTTCATAATCTTTTAACAAATCACACAAAACTTTAGTGGTAATATGCTCCATTACGATTTTTAATTTTGGAAAGTTTTTAGCTAATTTTTCATAGATTTTAGCAAAATTTGCTTCTCTATCCATTACAAAATCATTTGTTTCTCCATGCACAAGCAAAGGTATGTTTAATTCACTCATAGCATTTAGCGTAGGTTTTAACTTTTCTATATCAAAGCTTGAAATTCCATTATCTGAGTTGGTAGTGATACCTGCAGGATAAAGCTTGATAGCAAAAAGCTCATCTTTAGCTTTTTCTAAAAATTTCTCATCATAGTCTTTAAAAAATAAAGTCATCAAAGGCGTAAAATCTTCATTTTTACATGCTTTTAAAATGCGTTCTTTGTAAGCTTTTAATGCGTTTGTTTCGGTAAGCGGGGTGATTAAATTTGGCATGATAACCCCTGCTTTAAAGTCTTTTGCGCTAAATGGAGCTACAAGTTCAAGCATGCTTTCATCGCGTAAATGTAAATGCATATCCAAAGGGTTTTTAAGTGTCATTTTATCTCCTATTTGAGCTTATATAAGCCGTTTTTGAGCTTTTCAAGCAAAGCTTTTTCTTCTAAAAATTTAAAAGTAGAAATGATGGTAGGTTTGCTGATGTTTAGTTGTTTAGAAAGTTCTTCTATGTTTGCAAAGACAAAGCCATCTTCATCAGCATGAAGGGCTAAAAATTCTAAAATTTCAAAGCGTTTTTTACCAAATATTTTTGCACATAGTATTTTTACTTTATCATCCATTCTCTAACCAAATCAAAAAGAATAAAACTCCAGATAATTATAGCTAAAACCACGCTAAAAAACACACCAGCGCTCGCACAATCTTTTGCTTTTTTAGCTAAGATGTGAAATTCGCTCGTGCAAAGATCCACGCAAGCTTCTATAGCAGAATTTAGCGCTTCTACAATTAAAATTAGTACCAAAACAAATACAAGCACAAAATGCTCTAAAAAACTCACAGGTAAAAATAAGCTTGCAAAAATCAAAGGTAAAATAATGGCAAATTCTATCCTAAAAGCCATTTCATCTTGGAGTAAAAATTTAATTCCACTAAAGGCATAGCTTGCATTTTTAAATAAAGAATATTTTGGCTTCATTAAGGATTTTCCTTTAAATTTTTGCTAAATATATCATAATTTGCCTCATATTCTTTGCTATTTACACCAAAATACCCGAGCAAACTTGAAAAAAGATTATCTTGAGAAAGTTTATAGTCTTTTTTGCTTTGTAAATCTTGGCTTAATTTACTATCTTTACTCCAAAATATCATCGGTATATGCTTTTGATCTTTTGGTGCTATTAAATAAGGCATACCATGAAGATAAATTCCATTTTCACCCAAACTCTCCCCATGATCTGATAAATAAAGCAAAGAAGCTTCTTTGGTAGGATTTTGCTTAAGCATATCTATAAGGCTTTTTATAATAAAGTCTGTATAAAGTAAAGTATTATCATAGGTGTTTATGATTTGTTCGTGTGAGCAGGTATTTAGCTCGTTTGTATCACATGTTGGCATAAATTTTTTAAATGCATTTGGATAGCGTTTATAGTAAGTTGGCCCATGTGAGCCTTGTAAATGTACAACGATGATTTTGTTTGAATTTGTATTTTCAAGTTCTTGCTTTACAAGTTCAAGTAAGCTCTCATCATAATCTTTTGCAATGAGTTTGTGTTTTATACGATCGCAATTTCCTTTACAGCCCCCTGAGTTATTACCAAACCAAACACTTTGTACTCCAACCTTTTGCAAGATATCTAAAACATTTTCTTCGTATAATCCATCTTCAAAATTTACTCTTTTGTGTCTTGAAAACATACAAGGCAAACTTCTTGCAGTAGCCGTTCCACATGAGCTTACATCGCTAAAATATACTAAATTTGGTTCATTTTTAGTATAAAAATTCGTATCATTTGTACTATATCCACCTAAAGAATAATTACTCGCTCTAGCAGTTTCACCTATGACTAAAATCATAAGCTTAGTTGTATTGATATCTTTTAAACTTGCATCATTTGAAATGATAGTTAGTTCTTTTTTACCTGCTAGTTTTTTCTTTGTAAATTCTATGCTTGAGTATATTGGATAAAATGGCAAATTATACATTCTAACGATATTATGTGATCTTAAAAAAGGCAAAAGTGTTTTTGAACTAAGAGCTACTAAAGCAAAGCAAAATACCAAAGAAGTCAAAAATAATACACTTTTTTTGAAAAAATATCTTTGATAATCAATCTTAGTAAAAATCACAAGCAAACTAGGAAAAATCACAAAGACTAAAATATACAAAGCAAAGGAAAAATTAAAATAAGAAAAAAACTCTCTATTGTCTGTTTCAACGACATTTTGTATCATATGATCATCGATTAAAACCCCATAATTGCTAACAAAATAACTACAAATAGCACAAGTGCTAAGTAAAAATATGCTTAAAATTTTGATGATATAGGGAAAATATACCAAAGATAAAACACTCAAAACCAAGAAAAAATAAATTCCAAAAAACACACTAAAAAGCATAGTATTTTGATCTATCTTTTCATATACAAACTCAAACAACGGGAAATTAAACGCCATGATAAAAATCGTATTAAGCAAGGTAAATTTTGTCCATGAAAGTTTTAGGTGCATTTTTTTCCTTTGGAATAAAATAAAAACTTAGTCTATTTGAATAAAATTAATAAATCACATATAAAATAGCAACAAAAGAAGATTGGTAAAGGTATTTTATGAAATTATTATCATGGAATGTAAATGGCCTAAGGGCAATTTGTGATAAAAATGCACTTGATTGGATTGAAAAAGAAGAAATCGATTTTATAGGTTTTCAAGAAATCAAAGCACACGAGGATAAATTTCCAAAAAGAATTTATGAGTATCCTTTTAAACATATGTATTCAAATAGCGCTAAAAGAGCAGGGTATTCAGGTGTAATGAGCTTGTGTAATTTTGATAGTGAAGTCAAAAAATGTGAATTTTTTGATGATGATGAGGGTAGGGTTTTAGAACATAGCTTTAAAAATATAGTTTTGTTTAATATCTACTTTCCAAATGGTCAAAAAGATGAAGAGCGTTTAAACTTTAAAATGAAATTTTATAATGATTTTTTAGTGTATTTAGATAAGCTTTTAAAAGAAGGTAAAGAAATCATAATATGTGGAGATGTAAATACTGCTCACCGCGAGATAGACTTAACCCACCCAAAAGCCAATGAAAAAACCTCAGGCTTTTTGCCGATTGAGCGTGCTTGGATAGATGATTTACTAAAATTAGGCTTTATTGATACTTTTAGACATATAAATGGCGATGTTAAAGAAAAGTATTCGTGGTGGAGCTATAGAATGAAAGCAAGAGAAAGAAATGTAGGCTGGAGGATTGATTATTTTTTCATTTCTAATGGCTTAAAAGATAAGCTCAAAAATGCCTTCATAAGAGATGATATTTTTGGTTCAGACCATGCTCCTGTAGGGATAGAAATAGATATTTAAGGCATTTTTTGATGTCTTAAATAATTATTAAGTAAAAATTGCTATAATTTTGTCTTCAAACTGCAAATTGGCCCATTCGTCTAGCGGTTAGGACATCGCCCTTTCACGGCGGTAACACGAGTTCGAGTCTCGTATGGGTCACCACTCTATATTTTTCTCCACAGTATTATTTTTTTCATTTTTTATCAAAATTCATCTATTTATTTATAATTATTTATTATTTTGTAAATATATATTTATATTAAGTTAATTTTAAATTAATAATTATTAATATTCCAAATCTTTTGTTTAATTTCATTAAATTTATATTGACTTCACACTTGTTTTTTAAAATATACAAAAAGGAGGAACAAAATGTATAAAGTTAAAAACAAAAATGAGTTGATGAATTTGGTGCACAATGAAAGAATTTCTCTAAGAGATATTGATGTTTCTTTGATAGAAGATTTTTCATTCGTTTTTTATTGTTCTACTAGAAAAGATTTTTTGGGTATTGAGCGTTGGGATGTATCTAAGGCTAAAGATATGTCTTATATGTTTTATTGTTGTGAAAGTTTTAATGCAGACTTATCGCGCTGGGATGTTTCAAATGTCGAAAATATGGCAAGTATGTTTTTTAACTGCAAAAATTTCAACAAAGACTTATCAAAGTGGAATACACAAAATTTAAAAGATATGTCTTATATGTTTTTTAATTGTGTTAAATTTAATCATTCTTTATTGCACTGGAAAACCTCTAATGTAGTCAGAATGGCACATTGTTTTGAAAACTGCCATGCGTATGAGCATAATGTGGCAAGCTGGGATGTGCAAAATGTAATTACCATGGCCTATCTTTTCCATAATTGTAAAAATTTTCACCACGAGCTAGATGAGTGGAATATCCAAAGAGATTGTAATACTGATAAAATGTTTGGAAATCGTGGTATTGATAAACTTTATGCTGTAAAAGGCGTGGAGTTAAAATAATCAAATTCACACATTTTTTGTGTGAATTTTTCTTTTATTTCTTTAAGTTTTTCATCAAGTTTTTGTACTAAACTTATCTTTTAAAAGTGCTATTTTATAGTGCTTAGAGATTATTTTTTAGGAAAATTTCCATGAGAATAAAATTTATTATAAAAAGAGATAAAAGCCAAGTTGCATTTGATATTTTTAAAATTAAAAATGCTATTTTCAAAGCCAATATAAATTCCACAGATGAAAAATTAAATAATGATTTTTTAGATAAACTTTGTGATGATGTTGTAGCTTTACTGGATGAAAAACACATACAAGTAGAACAAATTCAAGATAAAGTTGAAGAAGTTTTAATCAAAAATGCCTTAGTCAATACTGCAAAATCTTATATTTTATATCGCCAAAAAAGAGCACAAATTCGCAATGGTAGCTATGATTTGCTAAGTTTATATGATGATTTAACTTTTAAAGATTCTAAAGAAGCTGACTTAAAAAGAGAAAATGCAAATATTAATTCAGATAGCGCTATGGGTATGATGTTAAAATATGGCTCAGAAGGTGCAAAATACTATGTAGATGAGTGTATTTTGCCAAAACATATCGCAAATGCACACAAAAACGGCGATATACACATACACGATAAAGACTTTTATATGCTAACACAAACTTGCTGTCAAATAGACTTATTAAAGCTTTTTGAAAATGGTTTTAGCACAGGACATGGAAGCTTGCGTGAGCCAAATGATATCAGATCTTATGCTTCTTTAGCTTGCATTGCCTTGCAGGCTAATCAAAATGAAATGCATGGAGGCCAGTCTATACCCAATTTTGATTTTGCTATGGCAAAAGGCGTGGCAAAGACTTTTCAAAAAGAGTATAAAAAGGCCCTAATTGCTTTTTTTGAAATAAAATTAGAACAAAGTTTAGATGAGCAATGCTTTAAAAATGCTAATTTTCAAGCTTCAAGCGAAACAGAATGCTTCAAAGAGCTTTTGAGGCTTGATTTAAATAGCGATGAGAACTTTTTAAAGCAAGCAAATGCTTATGCTTATAAAAGAGCATTAAAGCAAACCCAAGATGCGACTTTTCAAGCTATGGAAGCTTTAGTGCATAATCTTAATACTATGAACTCAAGAGCAGGAGCCCAAGTGCCTTTTAGTACGCTAAATTATGGTACCGATACATCTTTTGAAGGGCAAATGGTGATAGAAAATTTACTCAAAGCCACGATGAAAGGCTTAGGAAATGGCGAAACACCGATTTTCCCTGTGCAAATTTTTAAAGTAAAAGAGGGTGTTAATTATAATGAAAAAGACCCAAACTACAAGCTTTTTAAGCTTGCCATAGAATGTGCTTCTAAAAGACTTTTTCCAAATTTTAGCTTTTTAGATGCAAGTTTTAACGCAAAATACTATAAAAAGGGCGATTATAATAGTGAAGTAGCTTATATGGGTTGTAGAACTAGGGTTATGGCAAATGTTTATGATGAGAGTAAAGAAATCACAAGTGGCAGGGGAAATTTAAGCTTTACCAGTATAAATCTTGTGCGTTTAGCTATAGAAGCTAAAGGAAATTTAGAGCTTTTTTACTCACTTTTAAAAGAAAAATTAGAGCTTGTATATGAGCAATTACTTCATAGATATAAAATTCAAAGTCTAAAAAAGGTTAAAAATTTCCCATTTTTAATGGGCGAGGGAATCTGGATAGATTCAGATACTTTAAAAGAAAATGATAGCGTAGAAAAAGTTATCGCACATGGAACTTTGGCTATAGGTTATATAGGACTTTGTGAGAGTTTAATAGCTTTGATAGGTTCTCATCATGGACAAAGCCAAGAAGCAAGGGAGCTTGGCTTGCAAATCGTGCGTTTTATGCGTGAATTTGTCGATGAAAAAGCACTCAAAGACAAACTGAATTTTTCACTCATAGCTACCCCGGCTGAAGGCTTAAGTGGAAGGTTTTTAAAGCTAGATCAAAAAAAATACGGCATTTTAAAAGGCATAACCGATAAAGAATTTTATACTAATTCTTTTCATATTCCTGTGGATTTTCCTATTAGTATATATGAAAAAATTCAAATCGAAGCCCCATATCATGAGCTAAATAATGGCGGGCATATTACTTATGTAGAATTAAACGGCGATGTGAGTAAGAATTTAGAAAGTTTTGAACGCATTATAAAATGCATGAAAGAAAGCAATATAGGCTATGGCTCGATTAATTTCCCACTAGATAGAGATCCAGTGTGTGGTTATAGTGGTGTGATAGATGAGTTTTGTCCAAAGTGTCATAGAAAAGAAGATGATATTAAATTCGAACGCATAAGAAGAATCACAGGCTATTTAGTAGGAACGCTTGATCGTTTTAATGACGCTAAAAAAGCTGAAGTTCATGCAAGAATTAAACACGATTTTTCTTAGATTATCTGGTGTTATAAAAGAATCCATAGTCGATGGCTATGGTTTGCGTTATGTGATTTTTACTCAAGGTTGCCCTCATCATTGCAAAGGCTGTCATAACCCACAAACGCACGATTTTAACAAAGGATATTTGCAAGATTTAGCGAGTTTATATGATGAGATTTGTAAAAATCCTTTGCTTCAAGGTGTTACTTTTAGTGGTGGAGAGCCTTTTATGCAAGCAAAAAATTTAAGCATTTTGGCAAAGCACATTAAGGCTTTAGGGCTTGATCTTACCATATATACAGGTTTTACTTATGAAGAGCTATTACAAGAGCAAGCTATGAAAGAATTGCTTATCTTGGCTGATGTTTTGATAGATGGGAAGTTTATTTTAGAGCAAAAAGACTTATCTTTAAAATTTAAAGGTAGTAAAAATCAACGCATTATCGATGTAGCAAAAAGCTTAGAGCAAGGCAAAGTAATACTTTTTGAAAAATAAAGACTCATTTAGTCTTTTTTAATTTAACTATGTTAGAATATCCATAAATTTAAAAAAGGAGAACAATATGTTTGAATTAAGAAAATTACCTTATGAAGCAGACGCTTTTGGAGACTTTTTAAGTGCAGAAACTTTCGCATTTCATCATGGCAAACACCACCAAACTTATGTAAATAACCTAAACAATCTTATCAAAGATACTGAATTTGCGGGAAAAGATTTAGTTTATATCATACAAAATTCAAATGGTGGAGTTTTTAACAACGCTGCTCAAGTGTATAATCATGACTTTTATTTTGATTGCATTAAGCCAAAAACATGCTGTGGCTGTGGCTGTTCTTTGAGTGATGAGTTTAAAGCAGCAGTTGAAAAAGACTTTGGCTCTATGGAAAATTTAAAAGAAGAATTTATCAAAGGAGCTACAGGGGTATTTGGTTCTGGTTGGTTCTGGTTAGTTTATAACACTCAAAATCAAAAATTAGAACTAGTAGCTACAAGCAATGCTGCTACACCTATTACTGAAGGTAAAGTTCCGCTTTTAGTAGTTGATGTATGGGAGCATGCTTACTATGTAGATCACCGTAATGCACGCCCTGCGTATTTAGAAAAATTCTACGCGCACATTAACTGGGAATTTGTAGCAAAAGCTTATGAATGGGCTATTAAAGAAGGTATGAACTCAGTAAGCTTCTATGCAAACGAACTTCACCCTGTAAAATAATCAAGTTTTTTTAAGAAAAACCCCGTAAAATAGACTAAATACAAAAATTAGGAGGTTTTATGGAGGTTTTTCTTTCTGTCGTGGCTACTTTATTTTGTGTATTTTTAGTAGCCTATTTTATTCTTAAAAAATACAATCCTATCTTTACTTTTTTTCTCTCAGGTATTATTATCTTAATCATCATTTCTTTAGCAACTGGTGAGTCTGTGCTAAAACAAAGCTTAGGAAATCCTGTTTTTGATGTCTTTGGTTTTGTAACTCAAACTTTTAAGACAAATTTAGCTGGTGTGGGGCTTATTATAATGTCTGTTGCAGGTTTTGCAGCCTATATGAAGCACATTAATGCTTCGGCAAAGTTAGCTTTTGTAGCAAATAAACCGCTAGGCAAGATTAAAAATAAATACCTAGTTTTAAGTGGAACTTTTGTAGTGGGTATGGCTTTAAAAATAGTTATTTCAAGTTACACAGGATTGTTACTTTTGTTGCTTGCTTCGATTTATCCTGTTTTAATCGCCATAGGAATTCGTCCTATCACTGCTGTATCGGTTTTATCATTAATTGCACTTGATTATGGTCCTAAAGATGGAAATTCTATAAATTTAGCAGATATGGTAGGCATTGAAAATGTTGTTGCTATGTTTTTTGAATACCAAATTTATCCTGTTATAGCTTATGTTGTTGTGATAGCTTTGCTTATTCCGTTTTATTATAGTTATATGGATAAAAAAGACTTAGCAAAAGGCGTTGTGGATAATATCGAACATATGGAAATAAAAAACCCAAATTGTCCTTTATTTTATATTTTCTTACCTTGGCTTCCTATAGTGTTTTTATTTGGTGCTTATTTTGCAAATTTATATGGATACAAAGTGAAGCTAGATGTGGTGAGCGCCAATTTTTTAAGTATAAGTTTGGTTTTTATTTTAGAGTATGCTAGACATAAAGACGCAAAAAAACTTGCAGATGATTTGATGGTGATACTAAAAGCTATGGCAGAAATTTTTGTAAGTGTTGTTTGTATTATCATTGCAGCTTCTATTTTTGCAGAAGGTATTAAAGCATTAAAGGGTATAGAACATTTAGCCTTAGCAGTTTCTTCTATGGGGGCTTCTGCTGTATTGCTTACTATTATAGTTTTAAGCTTTATTGTGTATTTTGCAAGTGTGATTATGGGTAGTGGGATTGCTGCTTTTAATGCTTTTGGAAGACTTGCTCCAGATATTGCTCAAAAACTAGGGATTAATCCTATCTCACTAGCTTTGCCACTTGAGATTGCTTCTTGTTTAGGGCGTGCTGCCTCGCCAATATCGGGTGGAATTTTAGCCTTAGCAGGCTTTGCAAAATTAGATCCTATAGCCATTGTTAAAAGATCTACTCCTATGTTGCTTGTAGGAATGGCTTTAAATATCCTAATAGCTTGGTATTTTGCATAAATTTAGAGTGATAGCTTAAAAGCTATCACTCTAAAACAACCCCTTCATTTAATACAACTTCGCCTATTACATAAGCGTCCGAGCTTTCTAAAGCTTTTCCTACATTAGATGGATCTACCACCATAACTAAACCCACACCCATATTAAAGCTTCTATACATTTCAGCCTCTTCTACACTTTGGCCTATTTGGTAAAAAATTTCAGGAGTTTTTAGATGATGTTTTCTGATGATTGCGCCTATTCCTCTCGGGAAAACTCTAGGTAAATTTTCTACTAAACCACCACCTGTTATATGAGCTAGTGCATTGATGAATGGTTTTAATTTTAAAAAGTCTTTTACGTAAATTCTTGTAGGTTCAAGTAAAATATCGATTAAATTTTTACCCTCTATTTTATCATCAAACTTAAGCTTTTGTGCTTCAAATAGTACTTTTCTAGCTAAAGAATATCCATTAGAATGAAGCCCACTACTAGGTAGAGCTAGTAAAATATCTCCATTTTTTACAAAATTTCTTCTATCGATTTCATCTTTTTCGGCCATACCCACTGAAAAACCTGCTAAGTCAAAATCATTGCTATGATACATTCCAGGCATTTCAGCAGTTTCTCCGCCTATTAAGGCGCAATTTGCTTTTTTACAACCATTAGCAATTCCTGCTACGACTTTTTTAGCTACTTCTACATCTAACTTTGCAGTTGCATAATAGTCTAGAAAAAACAAAGGTGTGGCAAAATTACAAATTAAATCATTCACACACATTGCTACTAAATCTTCACCTATGGTGTCAAATTTTTGACTATCAATAGCAAGGCGCAACTTCGTGCCCACTCCATCAGTTGCTGCTAGCATAACAGGATTTTTAAAACCACTTGGCATAGCAAAAGCACCTGAAAAAGAGCCTATGCCACCTAAAACATTTTCATTAAAAGTTTCTTTTACTAAAGGCTTGATTGCTTCTACAAAAGCATTGCCATTGTCTATACTTACGCCCGCATCTTCATAGCTTATATTCATTTATCTTCCTTTAAGAATTTAAAAGGTATTTTAACTAAAAATGTTTTAAGGCTAAATTATGCAAAATGCTTATTTTGTAACTTCAAGTATAGCGGGTGGAAAGTCAAGCTTTATAAAAATAGTTCAAAATTTGGGTTTTGATACTTTAAGCGCAGATGTGATAGCTCATGAGCTTTTAAATGAAAATGCAAATTCCATAGCTAAGCTTTTTGATAACGATGATTTAATCATAGCAGGAAAAATAGATAGAAAAAAACTTGGAGCTATTGTATTTAATGACTTAAATGCTAAAAAAAAGCTAGAAGATTTTTTACATCCTAAAATCAAAGAAGTTATTTTACAAAAAGCTCAAATTTTAGATAAAAAAAACAAGGCTTTTTTTATAGAACTGCCTTTATTTTTTGAAAACAATCACTATCAAAATTTAGGAAAAAGTATATTAATTTATGCTCCAAAAGAACTTTTGCTTCAAAGACTAATGCAAAGAGATAATTTAGATGAAAACGAAGCCTTAAAAAGAATTAATTTACAACTTGATATAGAAGAAAAACTAAAAAAAGCAGATTTTGTGATAAAAAATACCTCAGGTTATGAAAATTTTGAGAAAAATGTGCTAAATTTTTTAAAACACACTTTAAAGGTTGAAAAATGAAATTTTACAAGTACTGTGCTAGCGGGAATGATTTTGTGGTGTTTGCAGATAGTGAAAAAAAAGATCGTAGCGAATTAGCTAAAATTCTTTGTAATCGTTATGAAGGCATAGGCGCTGATGGGCTTATAGTAGTTGTGCCTCATGATAGATATGATTTTGAATGGGAATTTTATAATTGTGATGGGAGCAAGGCAAGTATGTGCGGTAATGGCTCACGCGCAGCAGCTCATTTTGCTCATCATTATTTGAAAAAATCTCAATATTTAAATTTCTTAACCGGTGCAGGACTTATAAAATCTTTTGTTGATGATGATATAGTTGAAATCAAACTTAGCGGGGTAAAGGATATTAAAGAAGCTTTTGAGTATAAAGGTAGAATTTGGCAAGGCTGTAATACTGGTGTTCCGCATATAGTAACCTTTGTTGATGATTTAAACGAATTTGATGTAAATTTATGCAAAGAAGTGCGTAAAAGATACAATGCAAATGTTAACTTTGCTAAAGTAGAAGATGATGAATTTATAAGAGTTAGAACTTATGAACGTGGAGTAGAAGATGAGACTTTAGCTTGTGGTACGGGTATGGGGGCTTGTTTTTATCTAGCGTATTTAAATCAAGAAGTAAAAGATGATATTTTGGTAAAGCCAAAAAGTAATGAAAGTTTGTATTTTAGATTAGAAGAAGATCAAATATTTTTTAGAGGAAAGGTAAAGTGCTGTTTTGAAGCTGATTATAATTTTGCTTAGTAGTGTTTTATTTTTAAAAGCTGAATTTATAGCAGGTTTTGATGAGCAATATTATGCTTTAAGTATAAAAGAAAAGCGTGAGGTTTTTATCAAAAAAATCAATGCTTTATTGGATATTTCTTTTAAAGAGATAGAAAAGGAAAAAGAATTTATAGAATTTTTCTTTAAAGAGGCTATAAAGAATAATTTTAGAAAGCTAAATACTAATGCTGTGCAAAAACTATGGTCTTTAAAAGAAAAATACCGTGTTAAAAATTTATATGATCACAAAGAATATCAAATGCGTGTCCAAAAGGTACCGAAGTCTTTAGCTATAGCTCAAGCTATTATTGAAAGTGCAACTGGTACAAGTCGTTTTGCTAAAGAGGCAAATAATTTATTTGGAGAATGGACTTGGGGTGAAAAAGGTTTAGTGCCAAAGGAAAGAGGCGAGGGTAAAACTCACAAAATTCGTATATTTGATAGCTTACAAGAAAGTGTGGATTCATACTTGCTTAATTTAAATCGCCACGATGCTTATAAGGAATTTAGAGCTTGGCGGTGGAATGCGATAAGTGAAAATGAAAAACTTGATGGCAAAGAAGCGGCAAGTCATTTAGAAAAATATTCAGAGATTAAAAGTAATTACACTAAGCTTATTTTATCTATCATCGAGCAATATAAGCTTGATGAGTTAGATTAATTACCCAAAGCCCACTCATCAAAAGGCAAAATCATCACGCGCACCCCCTCAATGAAAAACTCATCTCTTTGTGAAAGCGTGATGATATAAATAGTTGAAAGTGCAAGTTGATTTTTACTAAGGATTTTTTTGACTTTTAAGCTAAGTAAATCTTTATCTTTAAAGGGTGAGCATAAAAATGCATTTTTAAGACTTGGTAAGTAAAAATCAAAATGCTTAGTATAAAAAATTTTTTGTTTAAATTTAAACAACTCACTTAAAATTAAATTTTCAAACAAAGTACTAAAGTCTTTTTGTATGCTTAGAGAATTTTTTAGTGAAAAGTCCCAAAAATATACTTTTTTTAAATTCTTTTCAAGATTTTTTACAAAATACAAAGTGTAGTTTGATTCTAGTTTTTCTATGCTTTTATATAAGGTATCTTTGGAAATTTTTATACTGTTTTTTAGAGTTTTTAATAACTCATTAACGCTAAATTCACTCCCAAGTTCTAAGGCAATTTGTTTGAGTATGGTAAGTTCTAATGGGGTATAAAAGCTTTTTAAGTATGATGAGTTTGTGTTAAAATTGTGATTTAAAATCACATTGCGCCCTGTGTGTAAAAAATAACTTACCATGGTTTTGGTATCAGCATATTTTTTATTTAAGCTTAAAAATTCTTCAAAGTCTAAATAATCTAAATGAAGTTCTTCAAACTGATCTAAGCAAAAATTACTATCACAAACGCTTATTATGATTTGCAAATTAAGATGTTTTAAACTAGCAAAGTCAAAATCATGAGTAAAGTTACAAAGTGCTAAAAATTTAATTTGTGGATTATAAGTTAAAAACGAATTTAAATTTATTAAAGCACTTGCTTGAAATTTTAAATCATCACAATCAATAAAGAGTATATTTTCGCTTTTATACAAAGATAAAAAATTTAAAATCAAATTTTTCTTACCACTTGCAAAACCACCTTTTATGATGATGTTTTTATGGGTTTGGATTTGAATTTTTCTTTCATCAAATTTTTGAAATTTTGGGTAATTATCGTAAAAAAATTGTAGTGATTTCATAGATTTCTTTATACTAAATGGTGGAGCATAGCGGGTTCGAACCGCTGACCCCAACGCTGCCAGCGTTGTGCTCTCCCAGCTGAGCTAATGCCCCTTTAGATTTTGAAATCATACTATATTTTTTCTTAGATTTTCTTAATGCATAAAAAATCTTGTAAAATTTATAAAATTTAATTTTTATCCTTTTTAAAAGGAAAATAATTAAAAAAAATGTATAAATTTCTTGACATAGCAAAGTATGTTTTTATATAATCTCAACATCATTTTATATGGTGGTTAGATTCTTATGGGTCTAACGAGTTCTTTACAAAGGAAAAAATATGGAAAGAATCAGGCTTAAGCTAAAAGCTTATGACCACAGAGTTCTAGATCGCACAGTTGCAGCAATTGTAGAAGCTGTTAAAAGAACAGGTGCTGACATCAGAGGTCCAGTGCCAATGCCTACAAAAATCAAAAGATACACAGTTTTGAAATCTCCACACATCAATAAAGATTCACGCGAACAATTTGAGATGAGAATTCATGCTCGTATGCTTGATATTGTAGCAGCTACTCCAGATACAGTAGATTCACTCACTAAGCTTGACTTGGCTCCAGAGGTCAATGTTGAAGTAAGAGCTATGGGTAAATAAGGATAGAATATGGAATACATTGTAGAAAAAATTGGTATGAGTAGAACAATCAGCACACCAAGCATTCCTGTAACCTTACTTAAACTTGTTCAAACTAAAGTATGTGAAGTAGAAAATGGAAAAGCTTTGGTTGCTTATGTAAAAGGCAAAGCAAATAATAAATGCATTGCAGGTCAGCAAAAAAAATACAATCTTTCAGCTGAATATAATAGATTTGCTTCTTTAGAAGTAGCAAACACAGAAGCAGGTGATATTGATCTTAATCCTTTAAAAGAAGCTTCTATTTTAAAAGTAAGCTTTAATTCTAAAGGTAGAGGTTATAGTGGGGTTGTTAAAAGACACGGATTTGCCGGAGGTCCTGCAAGTCACGGTTCAAGATTCCACAGACGTCACGGATCAATCGGTAACCGCGAATGGCCAGGTCGTGTTCAACCAGGTATGAAAATGGCAGGTCATTATGGTAATGTAAAAGTTACTGTTAAAAATGAAGTAGTTTCATTTGATGAAGAAAATGGCATCTTAGTAGTAAAAGGTGCAGTACCAGGATTTAATGGTGCTATGGGTAAAATAAGGATTGCAAAATGAGTAAAGTAACTGTTTTAAATGATAAATTTGAAAAAGCTAGTGAACTCGATCTTCCAGCAAAATATGCAGAAGTTAATCCTCACAACCTTTATTTATATGTAAAATCTTATCTTGCTAGCCTTAGAGCAAACACAGCTCATACTAAAGGTAGAAGCGATGTAAGCGGTGGTGGTAAAAAACCATGGAGACAAAAAGGTCGTGGTGGTGCAAGAGCAGGTTCAACAAGAACGAATGTTTGGGTTGGTGGTGCTGTGGCATTTGGTCCTACAAACAATCGTAACTATTTCCAAAAAGTTAATAAAAAACAAAAACGCTTAGCGCTTGAAAGAGCATTGGCTGATAAAGCACAAAACAATGCATTATTCTCAGTAGATAGTTTAAGCATTGAAAGCGGTAAAACAAAAGATGCAAATGCAGTTATTAAAAAGCTTGGTTTAAAAGATGCTTTAATTGTAAAAGATTTACTAGATGAAAAAACACTTCTTGCTTTTAGAAACTTAGCAAATTGCTATGTAGTTGATATTAGCGAAGTAAATGCTTATTTAGTATCTGTATTTAATGCTGTTATCATTGAAAAAGCAGCGCTTGAATCTATCGTAAAAGAGGGTTAAAATGGCAGATATTACTGATATAAAAACAATACTTTACACTGAAAAAAGCTTAAACCTTCAAGAGCAAGGTGTTGTAGTTATTCAAACTTCTCCAAAAATGACTAAAAATGGTCTAAAAGAAGTTTTAAGAGAATATTTTGGTGTAACTCCAGTAAGAATTAATTCTTTAAAAATGGATGGAAAAGTAAAGCGTTTTAGAGGTCGTGAAGGTCAAAGAAATAGCTTTAAAAAATTCTATGTTAAGCTACCAGAAGGTGTGAGCTTAGAAAGTTCGGAGGCATAAGATGGCAATTAAAACTTATAAACCATATACTCCAAGTAGAAGATACATCACAGGTGTAAGCTCTGATGATATCACAGCAAAAGCTAGTGTGCGTTCATTGCTTGTAAAACTTCCAGCTCATGCAGGTCGTAACAATAATGGTAGAATCACAAGCCGTCATAAAGAAGCAGGTGCTAAAAAACTTTACAGAATTATAGATTTTAAAAGAAGAAAATTTGGTATTGAAGGTAAAGTTGAAGCAATCGAGTACGATCCATACAGAAATTGTCGTATTGCATTAATCTCTTATAGAGATGGTGAAAAAAGATACATCTTACAACCAAAAGGTTTAAGTGTTGGTGATGTTGTTTGTGCTGCTGAAAGCGGACTTGACATTAAACCAGGTAATGCAATGAAATTAAGAAATATCCCAGTGGGTACTATCGTACACAATATTGAGTTAAAACCAGGCAAAGGCGGTCAAATGATCCGTTCAGCAGGTGCTTATGCTCAATTAATGGGTAAAGAAGAAAAATACGTTATCTTAAGACTTGCAAGTGGTGAAATGAGACAAGTTTTAGCTGAATGTATGGCAAGTATCGGTGAAGTTGGTAATGAAGAATGGTCAAACGTGACTATTGGTAAAGCTGGTAGAAATCGCCATAGAGGTATTCGTCCTCAAACAAGAGGTTCTGCGATGAACCCAGTTGATCACCCGCACGGTGGGGGTGAAGGTAAGAAAAATTCAGGCCGTCATCCAGTTACTCCATGGGGTAAACCAACTAAAGGTGCTAAAACTCGCCGTAAAAAAGCTAGCGATAAGCTAATAATTTCAAGAAGAAAAGGAAAGTAAGATGGCTAGGTCACTAAAAAAAGGTCCTTTTGTTGATGACCATGTAATGAAAAAAGTCATCGCTGCTAAAAAAGCTAACGATGGTAAGCCAATTAAAACTTGGTCAAGACGCAGCACTATTATACCTGATATGATAGGTTTAACTTTTAATGTTCATAATGGAAAAAGCTTTATCCCAGTATATGTTACTGAAAATCATATCGGTTACAAATTAGGTGAATTTGCACCTACTAGAACATTCAAGGGTCACAAAGGCTCTGTTCAGAAAAAAATAGGTAAGTAAGGGAGATTTATGAGTAGAGCGTTAATTAAATTCATAAGATTATCTCCAACTAAAGCGAGATTGATTGCTAGAGAAGTTCAAGGTATGAATGCAGAGCTTGCATTAGCTAGTTTGAAATTTATGCCAAATAAAGGTGCTAAATTTATAGCAAATGCTATTTCAAGTGCTGTAGCAAATGGCGGATTTGAAGCAAATGAAGTTGTTGTTTCAAGTTGTCGTGTTGATGCTGGTGCGGTTTTAAAAAGATTTAGACCAAGAGCTAGAGGAAGTGCTAGTCGTATTAGAAAGCCAACTTCACACATTTTGGTAGAAGTTAGTAAAGTAGAAGCAAGTGCTGAAAAAACTACAAAAGCTAAAAAAGCATCAGTGAAAAAGGAAAGCTAATATGGGACAAAAAGTAAATCCGATTGGTTTAAGACTAGGAATTAATAGAAATTGGGAATCAAGATGGTTTCCTACAAAAGCTAATTTAGCAGAAAATATTGGTGAAGATTATAAAATCAGAACTTTCTTAAAAAGAAAACTTTATTATGCAGGAATTAGCCAAATTCTTGTAGAAAGAACAGCGAAAAAATTAAGAGTAACTGTTGTAGCTGCAAGACCAGGGATTATTATTGGTAAAAAAGGTAGTGATGTTGATATTTTAAGAAAAGAACTTCAAGATTTAATCAAAAAAGAAGTTAATATCAATATCAAAGAAGAAAGAAAAGCAGGTGCTTCAGCTCAGCTTGCAGCTGAAAGTGTTGCTACTCAACTTGAAAAAAGAATTGCTTTTAGAAGAGCAATGAAAAAAGTAATTCAAGGAGCGCAAAAAGCAGGTGCTAAAGGGATTAAAGTTTCAGTTTCAGGCCGTTTAGGTGGTGCTGAAATGGCAAGAACTGAATGGTACTTAGAAGGTCGTGTTCCACTTCACACTTTAAGAGCAAAAATCGATTATGGTTTTGCAGAAGCACACACTACTTATGGAAACATAGGTATTAAAGTATGGATCTTCAAAGGTGAAGTTTTACAAAAGGGTGTTCAACCTGAAAAAACCGAAGAAAACGCTCCAGCTAAAAAAACTAGAAGAGCAAGAAGAGGTAAATAATCATGTTAATGCCAAAAAGAACAAAATATCGTAAAATGATGAAAGGGCGTAACAGAGGTTATGCCAACAGAGGGACTGAATTTACTTTTGGTGATTTTGCCCTAAAAGCAACTGAAGCTGGCCGTATCAATTCACGTCAAATCGAAGCAGCTCGTATTGCTTTAACTCGTTTTGTAAAAAGACAAGGTAAAACTTGGATTAGAGTTTTCCCAGATAAACCTCTAACTAAAAAACCTTTAGAAACTCGTATGGGTAAAGGTAAAGGTGCAGTTGAGGAATGGGTAATGAACATTAAACCAGGTCGTATCATTTATGAAATGGCAGGGGTTAATGAAGAAATGGCAAGACAAGCTTTAACTTTAGCGATGCACAAGTTGCCATTTAAAACTAAGTTTGTTACAAGAGAGAGCCAAAATGAAATATACTGAGATTAAAGATAAAACAGCAGGTGAGCTTGCAACAATGCTAAAAGAAAAAAAGGTGCTTTTATTTACTTTAAGACAAAAGCTAAAAACAATGCAGCTAACTAATCCTAAAGAGATTAGCGAAGTTAAAAAAGACATCGCTAGAATCAATACTGCAATTAGCGCTTTAAAATAAGGATAGAAAATGGCATTTAAAAGAGAAATTCAAGGCGTTGTTGTTCAAATTGCTGGAGATAAAACAGCAACAATTTTGGTTGAAAGAAAAGTGGTTCACCCAAAATACAGAAAAATCGTAAAACGCTTTAAAAAATATTTAATTCATGATGAAAGAAATGAACTTAAAGTGGGAAATACTGTAGTTGCTATTGAATGTAGACCACTTTCTAAGAGAAAATCATTTCGCTTAAAAACTATAGTATCAGCAGGAGTTGAGTAATGATTCAAAGTTTTACTAGGCTTGCAGTTGCTGATAATAGCGGTGCAAAAGAATTAATGTGTATTAAGGTTTTAGGTGGTAGTAAAAGAAGATACGCTACTGTTGGTGATGTAATCGTTGCATCTGTAAAAAAAGCTCTACCAAATGGTAAAGTTAAAAAAGGTCAAGTAGTAAAAGCAGTTATCGTTAGAACTAAAAAAGAAATTCATAGAGATAATGGTTCTTTAATTCGTTTTGATGAAAATGCAGCAGTTATTCTTGATGCTAAAAGAGAGCCTATCGGAACGCGTATTTTTGGACCAGTAGGTCGTGAAGTAAGATATGGTGGCTTTATGAAAATTGTTTCACTAGCACCGGAGGTGTTGTAATGAAATTAAAAATTAAAAAGAATGATATGGTAAAAGTTATCGCAGGCGATGACAAAGGCAAAACAGGTAAAGTTTTAGCAGTATTTCCTAAAACAAATAAAGTAATTGTTGAGGGTTGCAAAATCGCTAAAAAAGCTGTTAAGCCAAGTGATAAAAATCCAAACGGCGGTTTTATCAATAAAGAAATGCCAATGGATATTTCAAATGTAGCAAAGGCAGGAGAATAAGATGATGAGATTAAAAGAAAAATATACTCAAAATATCAAACCTGCTTTAGTAAAAGAATTTGATATCAAAAATCCTATGCTTATTCCTTTTATTGAAAAAGTTGTAATCAGCGTAGGTGCTGGGGAATTAGCAAAAGATCAAAAAGTATTACAAAATGTTGCAGATACTATTTCATTGATCGCTGGACAAAAAGCAGTTATCACAAAAGCTAAAAAATCAGTTGCTGGTTTTAAAGTGAGAGAAGGCTTCCCAGTAGGTGTAATGGTAACATTAAGAAAAGACAATATGTATGCTTTCTTAGATAAGCTTATTACTATAGCTCTTCCTCGTGTTAAAGACTTTAGAGGTCTTCCAAGAGATGGTTTTGATGGAAGAGGAAACTATAACTTTGGTTTAGATGAGCAGTTAATGTTCCCAGAAGTTGAATATGATAAAATCTTAAGAACTCATGGTATGAACATTTCTATCGTTACAACAGCAAAATCAGATAAAGAGGCACAAAAATTATTAGAATTATTTGGCGTGCCATTTGCAAAAGGAAAGTAATATGGCTAAAAAATCAATGATTGCAAAAGCTGCCCGCAAACCTAAATTTAGCGTTAGAGGGTATACTAGATGCCAAATTTGTGGAAGACCACATTCAGTTTATAGAGATTTTGGAATTTGTAGAGTTTGCTTAAGAAAAATGGCAAATGAAGGTTTAATTCCTGGTCTTAAAAAAGCAAGTTGGTAAGAGGAAAGAACCATGATAAATGATTTAATTTCAGATTCACTAACAAGAATTAGAAATGCAGGGATGAGAAGATTAGAAACTACTCAACTTTTGCATTCTAAAGTTATCGAAGCTTTACTTGGAATTTTCCAAGCTAAAGGCTATATTGAAAGCTTTAATGTTATTGAAGAGGATAAAAAGAAATTCATCAATGTAGTTTTAAAATACGATGAAAAAGGTAAAAGCGTAATTAACGAAGTTAAGCGTATTTCTAAACCTGGTCGTCGTGTTTATAAAGGCAAAGATGAGATCAAAAGATTTAAAAACGGTTATGGTACTATCGTAGTAAGCACTTCAAAAGGTGTTTTAGCTAACGACGAAGCTTACAAAGCAGGCGTTGGCGGCGAAGTTTTATGTACTATTTGGTAAGAGTTTCTACTTTTTATGGTATTCGGTATCCATTCTTATAAAGTAGTCATATCGTAGACAAGTAAAAAGGAAAAATGAATGTCTCGTATAGGTAAACAACCAGTTGCTATTCCAAGTGGAGTAGAAGTAAAATTAGAAGGTAACTTGCTAAAATTCAAAAAAGGAAATTTAGCAAAAGAGCTTGATACAAAAGCAAATGTTAATGTTGAGATTAAAGAAGGACAAATTCTTTTCTCTCCTAAAGGTGAAGATAGACAAAGTAGAGCTTATTGGGGAACTTATAGAGCTTTAGCTCAAAACATCATCATCGGCTTAACTGATGGTTTTAGCAAAACTTTAGAAATCAACGGTGTTGGTTATAAAGCTGCGTTAAAAGGTAAAGTTCTTGAACTTGCTTTAGGTTTTTCTCATCCTATCAACTATGCTATTCCAGAAGGCATAGAAATTACTGTTGATAAAAACAATGTTATTATCAAAGGTAGTGATAAACAAGTGGTAGGTCAAGTTGCTGCTCAAATTCGTGAATTTAGACCACCTGAGCCTTACAAAGGAAAAGGTGTTAAATATTCAGATGAGCGTATTATCCGCAAAGCTGGTAAGACATCTAAGAAGTAAGGATAGAATATGAGAGCAAATGTATTAAAAAGAAAAATATCTTTAAGAATTAAAAGAAAAAAAAGAATTAGAGCAAAAATTTCAGGAACACAAGCTCTTCCAAGAGTTTCTGTTTTCAAATCAAACAGAACTTTATATATCCAAGCTATCGATGATGTTAAAGCAGTAACTTTAGCAGCAGTAGATGGAAGAAAAATTGGTGTTAAAGCAAATAAAGAAGGCGCTAAAAAAATAGCAGCTGAATTTGCAAAAGTTTTAAAAGCTAAAAACATAGAAGAAGCAGTGTTTGATAGAAATGGTTATTTATACCATGGTGTGATTGCAGCTTTAGCTGAAGCACTAAGAGAAAACGGAATCAAACTATAACCCAAAAGGAAGATCGATGGAAAAATATAATAGAGAAGAATTTGAAGAAGTAATCGTCGATATCGGCAGGGTTACTAAGGTTGTTAAAGGTGGTAGAAGATTTAGATTTACTGCTTTAGTTATCGTTGGAAATAGAAAAGGTTTAGTTGGTGTGGGCTATGGAAAAGCTAAAGAAGTTCCAGATGCTATAAGAAAAGCAGTTGATGATGCTTTTAAAAACATTGTTGAAGTTAAAACAAAAGGTTCAACTATCCCTCATGATGTAGAAGTAAAATACAACGCAAGTAGAATTTTACTTAAGCCAGCAAGCGAAGGTACAGGGGTTATTGCAGGTGGTTCAACGCGTCCTATCGTGGAACTTGCAGGTATTAAAGACATTTTAACTAAGTCTTTAGGTTCAAATAATTCAGCAAATGTTGTGCGTGCTACTATCAAAGCACTTACAATGCTTAAAGGATAATCGATGAATTTAACAAAAGCACCAGGTTCAACACATAAAACCAAAAGAATAGGCCGTGGTCAAGGTAGTGGTATGGGTAAAACTTCTACTAAAGGTGGAAAAGGCCAAACTGCTAGAAAAGGTTATAATGAAAAAAGAGGTTTTGAAGGGGGTCAACAACCACTTCAAAGACGTTTACCAAAGGTAGGCTTTACTTCTAAATTTGAAAAACCTTATGTGATTAATGTTGAAAAAATCACAGCAATCAAAGAGCTTAGCGAAATTACATTTGAAACAATCAATAGCATTCATAAGCTTTCAAAAAATGTAAATAAAGTTAAGCTTATTGGAGCAAGCGCTAAAGATCTTGCTAGTAAAATTAAAGACGAGAAGATTACTTTTAGCGGACAAAAATAATGAATAAAACATTGACAAATAAAATTCTCATAACATTAGCTTTTTTATTCGCTTATAGAATATTAGCTTATGTTCCAGTTCCGGGGGTTAATGTCAGTGTTATCAAGGAATTTTTTGATTCTAATGCATCTAATGCATTAGGCTTGTTTAATATGTTTAGTGGAGGTGCTGCTGAAAGACTTAGCATCATCTCTCTAGGCATTATGCCTTATATTACTGCTTCGATTATTATGGAGCTTTTAGCGGCAACTTTTCCTAATATAGGAAAAATGAAAAAAGAACGCGATGGTATGCAAAAATATATGCAAATTATCCGTTATGCTACTATAGCTATCACTTTGATACAAAGTATAGGCGTTTCTATAGGCTTACAAAGTCTTCATGGAAAAGCAGGTCAATCAGCCATTATGATTGATATGAATACTTTTATCGCACTTTCTGCTGTTTCTATGCTTGCAGGTACCATGCTTTTGATGTGGATAGGTGAGCAAATCACTCAACGCGGTATAGGAAATGGTATTTCTTTAATTATCTTTGGTGGTATTGTTTCTACAATTCCAGGTGCAATTAGTGGAACAGTAAATTTGGTAAATACAGGTGAGATGAATTTCTTGACTATCATTGCCATTTTAGTTGTAATTTTACTTACTATTTGGGCTATTATAGTAGTAGAACTTGGAGAAAGAAGAATTCCTATTTCTTACTCAAGAAAAGTAATCATGCAAAATCAAAACAAACGTATTATGAACTATATACCTATTAAGATCAACTTAAGTGGTGTTATTCCTCCTATTTTTGCAAGTGCGATTTTGATGTTTCCAAGTACTATTTTACAAACAAGTACAAATGAATATGTGTTAAAAATTTATGACTTTTTAAATCCAAATGGATTTTTCTTTCATATTTTAACATTCTTACTTGTTATTTTCTTTGCGTATTTTTATGCATCAATTGTATTTAATGCAAAAGATATAGCTGAAAATCTTAAAAGACAAGGTGGTTTCATACCAGGTATTAGACCAGGTGAAGGAACTGCAAATTATCTTAATGAAGTAGCGTCAAGACTTACCTTGTCAGGTTCTATTTATTTAGGGCTTGTAGCTACATTACCATGGCTTATTGTGAAGTTGTTTGGTGTGCCTTTTTATTTTGGTGGAACTTCTGTTTTGATTGTAGTTCAAGTAGCACTTGATACAATGAGAAAAATCGAAGCTCAAATTTATATGAATAAATACCAAACTTTAAGTGCAGTAGGCTTATAAGAAAGTAGATTTTCTACTTTCTTCCTTTTTAAAGGATTTTGATGAGACTAGGCGTTTTTGATAGCGGTGTAGGTGGGCTTAGTGTTTTAAAATCTTTACTTCAAGCAAAACTTTTTAAAGAATATATTTACTATGGGGATACTGCAAGAGTGCCTTATGGGGTTAAAGATAAAGAAACTATCATTAAATTTTCCCTAGAAGCTTTAGAATTTTTCAAAGAAAAAAAAGTCGATATGCTTATTATTGCGTGTAATACAGTTAGCGCACATGCTTTAGAAATTCTAAAAGCAAATGCACCATTTCCGGTTCTTGGAGTTATAGAAGCAGGAGTTTTAGCAGTTAAAAACTCTTTAGAAGATAAAGACTCTAATATATTAGTCATTGCAACACAAGCTACCGTGGATTCTCACGCTTATAAACAAGCTTTAATTAAAGAAGGTTTTTTAAAAGTGGAAGAAAAAGCAACTGGGCTTTTTGTACCTATGGTTGAAGAAGGGATTTTTCAAGGAGATTTTTTAAAAGCTGCTTTTGAGTATTATTTTAATAAGCTCAAATTTCATCCTAATGCTTTAATCTTAGCATGCACACATTTTCCCTTAATCGCTCATTCTTTGGAAGAGTATTTTGGTAAAAACACAAAACTTATTCATTCGGGTGAGGCTATAGCTTTGCAATTACAGCAAGAATTTAACTTAGCATCAATCCAAGAAGAAGCTAATATCAAATTTTATGCTTCAAGTGATGTAGAAAAACTAAAAAAAATTGCAAATTTATGGCTTTAAATTAATGGTTATTTACTAAAGTATTTTTTATATTTATAATTTATTTTTATTTAAACATAGTTGCATTATAATCTTTATCATTTCTAATGAAAGGACTAACATGAAAAAAATGTTAATGTGTGCAGCTATGGCACTAAGTTTAGGAGCAGGAATTTTGGAAGCAAAACCAAAAGTTGCAATTTTAGCTACAGGTGGAACTATCGCTGGTTCGATTGATAGTTCAGTAGCTACTACAGGTTATACAGCTGGAGTTTTGGGGGTTGATGCTTTGATTAAGGCAGTACCTCAAATTCAAGATTTGGCAGTAATTAGCGGAGATCAAATTGCTAATATTGATAGCAAAGATATGACAAATGAAATTTGGCTAAAACTTGCTAAAGAAGTTAATAGACTTTTAAAATCTGATGTAGATGGAGTTGTAATTACTCATGGTACTGATACTATGGAAGAAACTGCATATTTCCTAAATTTAACCGTAAAAAGCGATAAGCCTGTTGTTTTGGTTGGTGCAATGCGCCCATCAACTGCAATTAGTGCAGATGGTCCTAAAAATCTTTACAACGCTGTGGCATTAGCAGCAAATCCTCAAGCAAAAAATAAAGGCGTAATGGTGGCTATGAATGATAGAATTCAAAGTGCTAGAGGCGTTATGAAAACTCATAGTTTAAATGTAAATGCATTTAGTTCACCAGATATGGGTGATATGGGTTATATAGTAGATGGAAAAGCATTTTTCTATAATACTAATACAAAATTACACACCAAAAAATCTCCATTTGATGTTAGCAAACTAAAAGAATTACCAAAAGTAGATATTCTTTATAGTTATGCAAATGATGGTAGCGGTGTTGCAGCAAAAGCTTTGTTTGAAAATGGAACCAAAGGTATAGTTGTAGCTGGAACAGGTGCTGGTAGTATTCATGATTATCAAAAAGATGTTTTAAAAGAATTGCTTAAAAAAGGTCTTAATGTAGCAGTAAGCTCACGCGTAGTAGCTGGTAGAGTTGCAGTAAGTGATGCTGATGCAAAACTTGGTTTCATTGATACAGGTGATATGAGTCCTCAAAAAGCTAGAGTGTTATTAATGCTTGCCCTAACTAAAACAAGTGATCCTAAGAAAATCCAAGAATATTTCTTAAAATACTAAAACCTTTAACACCCAAATGCTAAAATAACATTTGGGTGGATTTTTCAATAAAAATCTTACTTAATTAATCACAAGGATATTAAATGAAACAATATGAAAGTTATAAATGCCAAAAATGTGGCAATGAAGTAGAAGTACAAAATGTAGGTGGTGGAAAGCTTAGTTGCTGTGGTCAAGAAATGGAGTGTATTACTAAAGATTTAACAGCTGTAAATTTAATGAAAGCTTTTGCTGGAGAATCTATGGCAAGAAATAAATATGATTTATTTGCAGATATTGCTCAAGAAGAAGGTTGGCATGCTATTGCAAAACATTTTAGAGAAGCTGCAGAAAATGAAAAATGGCACGCAAGAGCTGAATTTAAAGCTTATCATGAATTAGTAGATGGTAAAGCTTTAGAAGAAACTGCTAAAAATTTAATCTGCGCAGCAGAGGGCGAAAACTATGAGCATACTACTATGTATCCAAATTTTGCAAAAATCGCAGAAGATGAGGGCAAAAGAAATATAGCAAGATTATTTACAGCTATAGGTAAAGTAGAAATTGAACATGAAAGAGAATATCTAGCGCTTAAAAAAATGCTTGAAGAAGAAGATTTCTTTAACTCAGAAGTAGAAGAATTATGGGTTTGTGAAGTTTGTGGGCATATACACCGTGGTAAAAAAGCACCAAATGCCTGTCCTTTGTGTAAAGCTCCAAAAGAATACTTCAAACGCGAATTTTTAGGATAATTTTAAAAACCTTGATAAAAATGATAAAATATTTTATTTTTATCAAGGTCTAATATGCAAATTCTAACTCATCCTTTCAAACCTTTTTTTGATGAAAACTCAAAAGTTTTAATACTAGGTTCTTTTCCATCTATTAAATCAAGAGAAGAAAATTTTTATTATCAACATAGCAAAAATCGTTTTTGGCGTATTTTTGAAATATTATTTGAGTGTGAGTTAAAAACAGTACAAGTTCAAAAAGCTTTTTTAAAAGCAAATCATATAGCACTTTGGGATGTTATAGCAAGTTGTAAGATAAAAAATTCAGATGATAAAACTATTTCTTATGCTAAAGCAAATGATATAAATATGATTTTAGATAAGGCAAATATAGAAAAAATTTGTGTATTAGGTAAAGTTGCAAGTAAATATTTTGCTAAATTTTATCCTGAGCAAGAATTTTTTGAACTCCCTTCAAGCTCTCCTGCTAATATGAATTATTCTTTAGAAAATTTAGTAGAAAAATATAGCATTATAAAGGAAAGATAATGGCTTTAGTTGGAGTAGATGAGGCTGGACGCGGGGCTTTGGCTGGAGATATGCACATAGGAGCTTGCAAGCTTTTAAAAAATATTGATGGTTTGGCTGATTCTAAAAAATTAAGCGCAAAAAAAAGAGAAGAATTATATGGGCAAATTCTTTCTAGCTCAAATTTTTTAATCCTTGCTTTTTCGCCTTTGCAGATTGATACTTTAGGGCTTAGTCAGTGTTTACAGCTGGCTTTAAAAATCATCAAAAAACATTTTAACCAAGATGAGATTTTATATGATGGAAATTTAAATTATGGAGTTTTAGGTATAAAAACCATGATTAAAGCTGATATGAAAGTACAAGAAGTTTCGGCAGCTAGTATATTAGCCAAGGTAAGTCGTGATCAAAAAATGTGTTATTTTTCTAAATTATATAATCATTATGATTTTGATAAACACAAAGGTTATGGCACAAAAGCTCATATAGAAAAGATTAAAGCATTTGGTTATTCTCCCTTGCACCGCAAAAGCTTTATGCTAAAGTGTTTTGAGAAAAGCTTATTTGATTAAAATGTGTGGTTTTTACACTTTTTTATTTTAAATTTTCATTTTCTTTGACAAAAAATAGAAAAATTAACATTTGAAATATTATTATTAAGATAAAAAAATATATTCAAAAAATATTTTTTTGATAATTAATTATTAAATTTTACAATATCAATTAAAAATACAATGTATTTTAAGAAAAATTAATTTTTTTCTATTATAGTAATATAAAAATATTTCAAGGGGTATTATGTCTTTACTTTTAAGTGAGCTAAAGATTGGAAATTTTTATGTAAAAAATCGCATTGTAATGCCCCCTATGGATATGTATGAAACACAAGTTTTAGATGGTAAGATTAATCAATTTCACCTGATACATTATGGAGCCAGAGCTTT
Source organism: Campylobacter sp. CNRCH_2014_0184h (assembly GCF_025772985.1). Lineage (NCBI taxonomy): Bacteria > Pseudomonadati > Campylobacterota > Epsilonproteobacteria > Campylobacterales > Campylobacteraceae > Campylobacter > Campylobacter sp. CNRCH_2014_0184h. The sequence continues at coordinate 103,349 of NZ_JAKMTB010000004.1, forward strand.
GGGTGGTGTTGGGCTTATCATAGTTCAAGCTTGTGCGATTAATGAAAATGCAAAAATAGCTGATAATGATATTGGTCTTTGGGGAGATTTTCAAATTCAAGGACATAAAGAGCTTGTTGAGCTTTGTCATCATTTTGGTGCTAAAATTGCCATTCAGCTAAATCACAGTGGCCGTAAAAATTCGTGTAAAGAAGCCATATCAAAAGCCCCAAGCAATATAGCTTTTAGTGAAAAATTTTCCAAACTTCATGTTTTAAGCAAAGATGAAATTTTACAAATTGAGCAAGAATTTATTCAAAGTGCTAAAAGAGCTAAAGAAGCAGGTTATGATGCAGTAGAGCTTCATAGTGCTCATGGATATTTGCTTAGCTCGTTTTTATCGCCTTTATCAAATCAAAGAGGTGATGAATATGGGGGTAGTTTTGAAAATAGAATACGTCTTTTGTGTGATATCATTAAGCGCATAAAAAAAGAAGTTGATGTTGCTTTATTTGTAAGAATTTCAGCCACGGAATGGCAAGAAGGTGGTTGGAATTTAGAAGATAGTAAAAAACTTGCCTTGATTTTAGAAAAATTAGGTATTGATATGTTAGATGTTTCAGCAGGAGGAAATATCAATAAACCTTCTTTAGTGCCAAACATAGCACCACTTTATCAAGCTCCTTATGCTAAGGCCTTAAAAGAAGTTGTTAAAATTCCTATATCTTGTGTAGGTCTTATAAATAGTGCTAGCGAAGGCGAGGCTTTGCTTTTGGGTGGGGTGTGTGATTTGGTTTGTTATGGTAGAAAATTACTAAGAAATCCAAATTTTGCAAATGAAGCCGCAGTTGCTTTAAATGAAAGAAAAAAAATTATGCCAAATTACTCCAGAGCGTATTTGTAAAATAATACAAAAAGTTTTTTAGGTAAAAGCTTTTTTTATTATTTTTTACAAGGAGAAAATGTGGATAATCTTAAGTGGAATTCTTTTGATACGCGTTGGATGCTTTCTCTTTTTGGGACTGCAGTTGGTGCGGGGATTTTATTTTTACCTATTAAGGCGGGTGTTGGTGGTTTTTGGCCAGTTGTTGTGATGGCTTTGATTATTTTTCCAATGGTGTATTTAAGCCATAGGGCTTTAAGTCGTTTTGTATGCCAAGCAAATGGTAATGATAAAGACATTACTCATGCGGCTGAAGAGTATTTTGGTAGAAAAGTAAGTATTTTTATTTCTGTGCTTTATTTCTTTGCAATTTTCCCAATTTGTTTAGCATATTGTGTAGGTATAACTAATACTTTTGAGAGTTTTATTTATAATCAATTCTTACCGCTTTTAGATCCAAATGGTTCTTTTGCAAGTGCAATTAGTGCTATGTATCAAACAAGTGTTAATGAACAAGGAAAAACTATAGCTAATTTACTTCCTTTTTATAGAGCGCTTTTTGCTTTTGTTTTGGTAAGTATTTTTATGCTTATTATGCTTTTTAGTGAAGAATTAATCACTAAAGTATGCGAATGGCTTGTGTATCCTTTATGTGCTATTTTATTTTTATTTTCTTTATATCTTATTCCACAATGGTCATTTGAAAGTTTTAGTGCTATTCCTGGTACGAAAGAATTTATCACTATAGTGTGGCTAACTTTACCAGTTTTAGTGTTTTCGTTTAATCACTCACCGGCTATTTCTACTTTTTCTCTAAGTGTAAAAAGAGAATATCCTGAAAATTCAGTACAAAAAGCAAATCAAATTTTACTTAGAACTTCTGTAATGTTACTTGCTTTTGTTATGTTTTTTGTGGTATCTTGTGTGCTTTCTTTAACTCCAGCTGAACTTGCTGAAGCAAGAGCGCAAAACATACCTGTGCTTTCTTATTTTGCTAATAAGCTTGATAATCCATTTATTTCTTATGGTGGTCCATTAATCGCATTTTTAGCAATTTCTAGTTCATTCTTTGGTCATTATTTTGGTGCTAGAGAAGGTGCTTATGGTATAGTTAGAAAATGCTGCAAATTAGCAGGCAATGAAAATCCTGATTTGAAAAAAATCGCAGTTTATTCTACTTTAGTAATGTATATTGTTATGTTAATTACTGCTTATGTAAATCCAAGCATTTTAGGTTTTATTGAAAGCTTAGGTGGTCCAATTATTGCTGCAATCTTATTCTTAATGCCTATGATTGCAATTTACACTGTTTCTAAAATGAAAAAATTCCAAAATAAAGCTTTAGATGCATTTGTATTTATCACAGGTATTTTGACAATTATCACTGTAATTTATACTTTTTAAGGTGTTAGTGAATGAGTAGTAATTTAAGTATATTTAAAGTTGGTGTTGGTCCTTCATCTTCTCACACTTTAGGGCCAATGCTAGCGGGTAATATGTTTTGTGAAAAGATTAAAGATAAAATCACACAAATTACAAAAATTCAAATCAAACTTTATGGCTCTTTATCACTTACTGGTAAAGGCCATTTAAGTGATAAGGCTATTATATGGGGTTTGAGTGGCTTAAGAGCAAAAGAACTCAACGCTGCTTTGCAAGATCGTGTGTTTAATAAAATTTTACAAGATAAAATTTTGGTTTTAAATGCTCAAAAAGAATTAAATTTTGATTATGATAAAGATTTGATTTTTGAAAAAGACTTTTTACCTTTACATGAAAATGGGTTAAAAGTAAGCGCTTATGATGAAAATGGAGAAATCATTGCTGAAGAAATTTATTATTCAGTGGGTGGTGGTTTTGTTATGAGTGAAGCTGAGCTTCAAAAACACAAAGATGGAGCTTGTGAGCAAAAACATACTAAATTAGAACTTGATGTTAACAATGCAAGCGATGCTTTAAAAATTTGTGAAGAAAAATCATGGGATCTAGCAAAACTTTCTTATGAATATGAGCTTCAATTTCATACCAAAGAAGAAATTAGAGCTTATTGTTTAGAAATTTGGGAAGTAATGCAAGAAGTTTATTATAATGGTATTCATCCAAGTTCAGATTTTCTTCCAGGAAATTTGCACTTAAAGCGCCGTGCTAAAGGGCTTAATGAGCGTTTGGCTATGACAAGCGATCCTTTGGGGATTATTGATTTTATTTCTTTATATGCTATTGCTATTGCAGAGGAAAATGCAAGTGGAGCTAGAGTAGTAACTGCTCCAACTAATGGAGCTTGTGCTGTTGTGCCTGCTGTAATGCTTTATCTTAAAAACCATACGGTTGGTTTTAATGATGAAAAGGCTATTAATTTTTTGCTAACTGCTATGTTAATAGGTTCTTTTTATAAGAAAAATGCAAGCATAAGTGGTGCTGAAGCTGGCTGTCAAGCTGAAATTGGTAGTGCAAGTTCTATGGCAGCAGGAGCTATGGCTACTGTGATGGGTTTTGATGCAAAGATAGCTTGTAATGCTGCTGAAATTGCGATGGAACACCATTTAGGATTAACTTGTGATCCAGTAAGTGGTTTAGTGCAAATTCCTTGCATAGAAAGAAATGCCTTTGGAGCGATTAAAGCTATTTCAGCTGCTAGAATGGCAATGAGTAGAAAATCAACTCCAAAAGTAAGTCTTGATGAGGTTATAAAAACTATGTATGAAACCGGCAAGGATATGAACTCAAAATACAAAGAAACTTCCTTAGGTGGTTTAGCTACTAATCTTACAAGTGTATGTTAATTCTTGAAGATTTAAAATCTTCAAGAATTTTTAGTTAAATAGATATCTAAATTCTCCTCTAAAACCATAGTTTGCATCCATGTCTTCCATAAAGTAACGATTTATCTCAAAAGATATTTCGGTTTTATTGCTAGGTTTTGCTTTAAATCCTATTATAGCATTGGCAAAAGCATGAGAATAATCTGCTGTTTTGTAATCCCAATTTCCAGTTAATGGATCTTGGAGTTTGCCTTGATCTTTGGCATCTGAGAAATATTGTCCGAAATCTGTTTTTAGATAAACCATAGATTTTCCTTCATTGTATTGTTGACCAACTAAAACAGATGCCATAATACCAAGATTTCTATAATCATCTTGTTGCATTCTTATGCCATTAGATGTTTTAACATCGTGATCTTGATAATAGGTAAAATCAATATCCATATAAGCATCTAAGAATGCATTATTTGGTAAATAGAATTTTCTTCCAAGTGCAAAACCAGCAGAATACGCAAGATTATCGAATTTTGCACTATTGGTTTCAAAACTTCCTGCCTGATTTGCTGATATTTTGCTTTTGTAATGATCTATAGCAAAGTCTGCTTCAAGATATACTCCATTTTTCCAAAACATTGCAGAGTACATACCTGTTGAAAAATTATTAATTTCAGAACTGCTTAATTTGTCTAGATTAGAATGTAAGGTTCCATATCCTAGATGAACACCGGTCATCATGTTAAAGTTAAGATAATTTATAATTTCATCAAAACCATATTTTACTCCTGTGTAAATACTGTCTATTTCTCTAGGACTATAAACATTGGTGTGCTGATTAAAATGTGAATTATAAGCTTGTGTCCACATTCCTCCTTTTGAATATTCATTTTCTTTAAGCAATCTAAATCTTTCAGAAAGTTGGTTTTGATTAAAAAGGTGCATTCTGTTTAATAAAAATGCATTGTCAATTACAGCTTTAACAATTTCTGAAGGATCTACTAACGAACTTATGTTATTATTGATTACATCTAATCTATCAATATATATATTTCCATTGCTTTGATTTTGATCGATATTTGGTGTTATAGTGTAACGTATAGCGCCATGATCTTTTTCTACTGTTTGATTAGAAGCAAGAATAAAATCTTTTAAATTGAGCTTGTTTTTATTTTCAACTTGACTTAAATCAATAAGTGTGTGATTTCCAGTGATTGTTTGTGTGGTAGGATTTTTATCATCAAATAATCCTGCACTAGCATCGTCTAAAATTTTAATGTGTAGTTTATTTAAAGCTTTAAAATCAATTTCTTTTGTTATAACATAGCTATCTCCAGTGTTGTTGGCTAGATCAGTGTAAAAACCAAAAGAATTATCTCCAGCTAGTGTAAATTTATCACTTGTTACTGTTCTGAAGTTGTATTTTGAATTTTTTACTGTATTATCGGTATTATTTACAGGAAAGTCAATGTGCCCAAAATTTATAATACTATTATTAAAGTAAGCTCCATTACCAACTTCATTATCATTGATCTGTGTTTCTAAGTTAATGCTAGATAAAAAGTTTATATTTGAGCCATCTGCGTAAATAGAATAAGCTTTAACATTGTCTTTGTTTTCTGCTTGGGTAGAAGCTGAAACTTTTATGGTGTGAACATTTCCATCCTTAGAGCCTATATTTAGAGTGCCTCCAATATCTGCTAATCCTACTGCATAGGAAAGTCCATCAAGCCCATCATAGCCTATACTTCCTGCTTGAGATTGTTGGTACTTAGCATCTTCATTGATAATAGTAGCATTAGTAATATCTCCAACTTTGCCGGCTTCGCCACCTTTTCCAGCTTGAGTTTTGATGTTAATATCCCCATTTAAATCAATATTTATTTCTTTTCCTGATTGATTTAAAACAGCTATACCTATGGCATCTCCACCTCTACCGCCATGTCCTGCATTACCAGATTGGACTTTGTTTACGCTACCATTATTGTATTTATGATCAGCTCCATCACCTTTTCCGCCATTACCTCCATTTCCGCCATTACCAGCTTTTATATCTATATTGATATCATTTAAAACTATAGAGTTACTCGCTTTTGTGTCTTTTTTGATGTTATATCCAAATACTCTATATCCTTCTCCATGGCCACCATGACCTCCATTTCCACCACTTCCATAAAGATAAGCATCGCTACCGCTTGTTCCATTTTCACCGTTTTTTCCGGTTTGATTAAATGTTAATGCTTCTTTAAAAGATTTGTTTTTTGAAAGTTCTGTGGTATTGGCAAAGTTATATCCTATACCACTTTTACCATGTTCTCCTTGTTTGCTTTCTGCTATGCTTACTTTGTCTATTATTACTTGATTGTTGGTTTGGTTTATTGAGAGTTCCACTCCATATCTTTTGTCTATAGTGTCATATCCTCCTCCACTTCCGCTAGACTCAAATTTTAAACCACTATCAAAATCTTCTTCTGACTCTATAACCACTATATCTGTATTCCAACTACCTGATGTTAAACCACCTTGTTCTAATTGTTTATTGATTTCTTGATCTCTTATGGAAACAGTTTGAGTTCCGGTATTTTCATCAACTTCAAACTTATCTACTTTTAGCTTATCTCCTTGGTTTTCTTTATAATTTGTGTTGAAAATAAAATTATTATTACCTTCTAGTTTTATGGTATCAGATGTTAATGTGTGGTATTCCCCATTTTCATGTATGAAATCAACTCTTGAATCTTTAAATGTAGCTCCATTACCACTAGCTCCATTACTAGTTGTGGTTTTTAAGGTAAGGTTTGTTCCAACTTTTAAAGTCGCATTATCAGCATATAGTGAACTAGCTTTAGCATCTTTTCCGTTGGCTTTTACATCAATAGTTATATCTTTATCTGAAAAAAGATTGAGTATAGAGCCATTTGCTATGTGTATACCATAAGCACTTGCAGTTCCATCCTCGCCCTTTGTCCCATCTATGCCATCTATAGCTGTTTGATCTCTATTTGGATCAAGTATGGTTAAATTTCCACCACCATAACCTTTATCTCCACTAGCTCCTTTACCACCATCTCCACCTTTACCACCGGTTGCATTTAGAGTGATATTTGCATTTAAATTTAGAGTAATATTTTTTCTTCCTTCAGCGTAAAATCCATTCAATTCTACGCTTCCTCCATTACCACCATTTCCTCCGTGTCCTGCTTGTGTTCTTCCATTTTTATGATCAGGCCCATCCGCATATCCACCATCAGCGCCTTTACCACCATCTCCACCTTTGGCTGTTATGGTAATATCTTTATCGATAGTGTAAGTTTCTCCATCTTTTATGCCATTTACTCCATTTATGACAAAACCTTGTCCATGGCCACCATCTCCGCCATGGCCACCATCTCCATATAACTTAGCATCGGTTCCTTTTGTACCATCACCACCTTTAGTTCCGGCGTTATTTGTAGAGTAAAGAGCTGTTTTACCACCGTTTAGATTTAAAACTTGAACATTGTGGCTTGTTCCATCTTTGCCATCAACTCCAGCTTTTGATTTATCTATGGTAACACTATCTACTTTTATAGCAGTGTCTGTGGTGTTTGTTTTATATTCTGTGAGATATCTTTCTCCATTAGTATCTACTCCATTATTTTCAAGATTAACATTTATACCATTTAATCCTCCATTTGTCACTGTGAAAATATCATGATTTATATCTATTGTTTTTTTATCCTCTAAATCAGAATAAACACCATCTTTTATATCTTGGACTAAGGTATCATCTGTGACATTTATTTTTATATCTCCACTTTTTGTGAGATTTGTTGCACTAACTTTATTACCTTGCTTGTTTTTTGAATCAATATGAAAATCGAAAGTATTTGAAGTTCCAGTTAATACTAAAGAGTCTGTTGTAAAGCTTTTGTAGCCATTGGTGTTATCAAATTTTAAAGTGCTATTTTCAAATTTTGCACCTCTTTTATCGTTTGAATTTGCACCATTGTCTATTTTTGATGTTATGGTTAGATTATCTTGTAAAATGATAGTTGAGTTATTTGCTTTGATACCAAATGCTTCTTTATTGCTAGCATTGGCTGCATTTGTTTCTATGGTTATACCACTACCGCTTACGCTGCTTAAAGTTAGAGTACTATTGCTTAAATCTATACCATTAGCAATGGCATCTTTAGCATCTTCGGCATTACCACCACTACCACCTGCTCCACCTGCACCACCACTACCAGCGGCACCAGGGCGTCCTTGAGTTCCTCCGACTATAGAAGTATTGGATCCTCCCCATCCTTGACTTCCACCATTTCCACTAGCTCCAGCCAAGCCAGCAGTCCCTTTGTTTCCTCCAGTAGATGAAAGTTTGATATTATCTATCATTACTATGGCATTGTTATTGTTATCTATATCTATAGCTGTGATGGTTGCGCTACCAGCGCTACCAGCGTTACCACCATTTCCAGCGTTACCACCATTTCCACCGTTACCACCATTTCCACCATAAGCATCATAGGCTGAGCATCCAAGCAAAGGGGTGCAATATCCACCAGATACGGCATTACCACCATTTCCTCCAGATCCTCCTTTACCACCATTACCACCATTACCACCATTACCACCATTACCACCTGTAGCAGTTGCATTTATGGCTTTTACAGAAAGCTCAAATGGATTGTTTGCATTGTTTTGAAATAAAGTAGCGCTTATAGATCCACCATTTCCACCATTTCCACCATTTCCACCATTTCCACCATTTCCAGCGTTACCGCCTTTTCCACCAAATGCTTGCGTTGGTTTATCTCCGTAATCTCCTGAGTTAGCGTGAGAACCATTACCTCCATTACCACCGTTTTTACCATCAGCACCATTACCTCCATTACCACCAGAAGCACCTTTTAAAACTAACGTGTAGCTTTTATCGCTAAGATTGGTTTTTTCTTTGATGATGTAACCTGTTATTTTTATATCACCTAAATTAGAGCCATTACCACCATTACCGCCATGACTTCCATTAGATCCTTTTCCACCATTAAATCCATCTATTTGTTGATTGCCTGAATAGCCTGTGGTTTGTCCATCTGTTCCGTTATTACCAGCTTCCCCAGCTTGTCCAGCTGTTCCATTTGCTTTACTTTGTTCATTTGTATTAATTTCGATGGTTTGATTATTGTTTTTAATATCAAAAATTTCTTCTATATCGTTTTGAGAAGCACTACCATTAACCCCATCTTGACCTTTTTCTAAAACAGATGCTCCATCTTGACCATGTATTCCTTCCCCAGCTGCATTTAATTCTGTAGATGAAAAAGCTAAAGAAAGACTTAAAACTAAAGTAGAAAATTTAAGAGAATTTTTTAAAAGTTCACATTCTTTTGTATTTTTAGAAAGGCTATCCCCCCCCCCCATGGGTATTTAAAGTCCGATTCATATTCATTTACTCCTATTTAAAATAATAAATTAAAATATTATGATTATAAATATTTTTTTATAAATTTAAAATAAATTTACAACATAAAAATTTAAAGCTTTTAAAAGCGCATAAATGCTAAATTTTCAAAAATTTTAAGGAAAATATAAATGATAGAAATCAAAAAACCAGCAGAGATAGAAAAACTACGCAAAGCAAATGAGCTTGTAGCTAGAACGCTTGATTATCTAGAAACTATCATAGTTCCAGGTATGAGTTTAAAAGAAATTGATATCAAAGCAGAAAAATTTATACTTGATCATGGTGCAAAACCATCTTTTAAAGGTTTGTATGGTTTTCCAGGCAGTATTTGTATCTCGCTTAATCAAGCTTGCATTCATGGTGTAGGCGATGAGCGTATTTTAAAAGAAGGCGATATTTTAGGTCTTGATGTAGGTACTTGCATAGATGGATACTATGGGGATGCAGCAAGGACTATACCTATAGGTAAAATTTCAGCTACTGATGAGGCTTTAATTGCTTGTGCTAAAGATGCTTTGTATTATGCTATAGATATTATCAAAGAGGGTATGCGTTTTAAAGAGCTTTCTTATGAACTTGGTGAGTTTATTGCTAAAAGAGGTTTTGTGCCTTTGAAGGGTTATTGTGGTCATGGTATAGGTAAAAAACCCCATGGTGAGCCTGAAATTCCAAATTATTTAGAACCAGGTGCTAGTGCAAAAAGTGGACCTAAAATCAAAAATGGCATGGTATTTTGCATAGAGCCTATGGTATGTCAAAAAGATGGCACGCCAGTGCATTTAAAAGGTAATTGGGAAGCAGGAAGCAAAGATGGTTTAAATGCTGCTCATTATGAGCATTGTGTTGCTATTATAAATGGTAAGGCAGATATTTTATCTAAGTAAGAAAGTTTAATCTTTCTTACTCGAATGTTTTTAATTTTTCTGAAAGTTTAGAAGCATTTTCTAAAACATCTTGTGAAATTTGCGTTAAATCAAGGGAGTAGTTTTTAACACAATTTGCAAGCTCAGTTACTTTTTCTATATTTTGTTCTAGTTCATTCATTTTAGCTTTTGATTCATCGCTTTTTTCTTCCATGATTTTAGTAGAATGAATACTTGTTTTTAATTTTTCTATAGAAGTTCCAACCTCACCTTGTAAGATATTAGCTTTGTTAGAGGTATCATTCATGGATTGATGAATTCCATCCATCAAACTTTTGTTGTCATTGATTTGTTGCACTATAGTTCTTACGGTTGTTTCTATGGCAACTAAAGATTTTGTGGTTTTATCTGCTAGATTTCTAACTTCATCAGCAACTACAGCAAAGCCACGTCCGTGTTCACCTGCACGTGCTGCTTCAATAGCTGCATTTAGCGCAAGCAAATTGGTTTGATCGGCTATGTCTTTTATGGTTGTAGTAACTTCTACTATGCTATCAGCACTTTGTACTAGCATATCCATAGCACTTAAAACACTTTGTTCTTTTTCACCACTTAACAATATAAGCTCTACCAATTCTTTAAGTGTAAGCTCAACTTTAGCCATTACTTCTTGCATACCATGCATATCATTTATAGTGTTTTTAGCTAAATTTTGTGTTAAGTCTATATGGCTTTCTAAGATAGAACTTATTTCATGGACATTAGAAATTTGTTCATGTTGTAAAAGTGAGCTTTGCTGTAAAACTTCAGCATTTTGAGAAAGCTTTTGTGAGCTTTTGTGACTTGAATTTGCAGTTTGTATAGCTTCTAAAACCGAATTTTGCACTATTTGTATAAAAGAGTTTATGTAGCCAGCACTTGTTGCTAATTCACTTTTTTTATCAATATCTAATCTTGCACTTAAATTCGCATGCTCACCAGCTAAGTTTGCACTTAGTTTTTCAAGTAAAGATATAGGTATGATTACTTTTTTTAATGTTAAAAGTATGAAGAAAATCAATACAGCTAAGGTGAATAAGAAAATTCCTATAGCGGTGTAAAGATTGTATTTGTTGTTAAGATTAATTTCTTGAGCAATGAAATTTTTATGAGATATGATTTCTTTTTGTAATTCTTGATCAAGAAAACTTTGAGAATTATCTTTTAAAATTTTAATCTGACTTAGTATCATTTTACAATGTGTGCTAAAAAGTTCAAATAATTCTTGTGGAAGCTGTGGATCGTTTGTGTTTAAATTTGCTACTAAACTTTGGAGACGATTTTGTGCTAAAGGTTCTAGTATATCCATAGTTCCTATGATGCTTAATATATCCCCGATAGATTCTATTTGTCTAGCTTCTTGAGCAGTAAGTGCTAGCTTGTTTGTTTGTTTAATGATTTCTTGTTGAATTTCATAAAGATAAAGTTTTGAATTTATAGCAATAGAATTAGCTGATTTAAAATGCTGTAATTGAGCATTTTTTTTCTCAAAAATCGTTTGTATTTTTTTAGTGTCTATTTTATTGGCTTTTAAAATTGCTAAAGTATTTTCAAAATCTTGTATTAAAGCAACGCTAGTGTCATAGTTTTGTAAATTGAGTTTATTTTTAAAAATCTCATCTATTTTGGTATCTAGAATTTCTAATTTTTGAAAAGAACCCATGATGAGTGAATTTCTTTTTGTGGTGTTGTAGGTATTAAAGATAAATAAAGTCAAAGTTAAAAGTAATACCAAAACCACTATAGACAAAGTGATGAATTGTTTTAAAAAAGAAAAAGATTTTTTATTTGAGCGGGTCATGGTATTCTCCTGTTAAAGAATTTAAAAAAGCAACTATATCATCAACCACATCTTGTTCTAAAAATTTACCAAGTTGATAATAAGCCATAAATTGCACGCAAGCATCAAGTGTTGGCATGGAGCCATCATGAAAATAAGGAGCAGTTTTGGCTATATTTCTAAGGCTTGGTACTTTTACTACAAATTGATCATGAGGATCTTGAGTAATCTCATAGCGTCCTTTCCAGTTTGTTCCATTATCATAAGGTACAAATACTCCCATTTTTTGATACATATTGCCACCTATATTTTGACCTTGATGGCATGCTATACAACCATTTGACAAAAAAGCATTATAACCTCTTTTTGCTTGCTCGCTTATTGCGTTTTTATCACCTTTTAAGTAGCGATCAAAAGGAGAATTTGGAGTGAGTAAGGTTTTTTGAAACTCAGCTAAAGCGTGTGTTATATTTTCAAAGTTAATTTCTCCATAAAGTTTTTTAAACTCTTTTTCATAAATTGGGTTAGCTTTTACAATTTGTACTACTTCGCTTTCATCTTTTAAACCCATTTCTTTGGGATTTAATAAAGGATGCTTGGCTTGATCTTGTAAGTCTTTTGCATTGCCTCTCCAAAATTGAGATAGATTAAAAACAGCATTGAAATTTGTAGGTGTATGAAATGGTTCGTCTATTATGCCATTAATACCTGTTGAAAAGGTTTTATTATCAACTCCAAATTTTGTAATATCATGACAAGTATTACAAGATACTTTTTTATCTTTTGATAAACTTGTATCCATGTAAAGCTTTTTGCCTAAGATAGCTTTTTCTTTATCATAAGGAACACTTTCAGGCAAAGGGGTAATCATTTCAAGTGCTAAAAGTGGTAGTAAAGAAAATATTAAAATAATAAAAGTTTTCATAATCATTTTCCTTTATTTTTATAAATTTTTAGTTAATAATTTTTATTAATTATAGCACTAAAATCTTAATCTTTTATAAGTAAATACAGTAGTTAGAAGTGTTATAAATGATAAAAATAAAATATAAATAAAAATTCCATAAACAAAAGGATTCTCAGGTCTTATAGCTAAAGAATGCAACATAAATACAAGCTGAGGCGTAAAACCACCCGCTATAGCATAAGCTATATTATAAGAAAAAGAAATTCCACTAAAGCGAATACTTGGTTTAAAAATTTTACACATTAAAATAGGCGCTAAGGCATTAATACCACCAAAAAAACATGCAATAAAATAAAAATATATACTTAAATGTAAAATTTGAGCATAGAAAAAATAAAAATAAAAAAAACAAGAAAGACTAAAACCTATTGTAAATATCAAACTAGTGATTAAAAAGCCAAATTTATCTACCCAAATTCCAGCAAGCAAAGTTCCACAAGATAAAATTATTATCGCAATCATTTGTATTAAAATAGCATCTGTTTTATCAAGAACTAAAACCTCAGGTATAAAATTTGGCATAAGTAAAATAAGTATGATCACGCAAGCTGTAAGCATCCATGTTAAAAGCATAGAGGCGATGATGTTTAAAAAAATATTTTTTTCTTTAAAAAGTGTCTTTAGCGGAAATTTTTCTAAATTATTTTCTTGATGCATTTTTTGAAAAATAGGTGTTTCTTCTAGAAATTTTCTAAGATATATAGAAATAATGCCAAAAAATCCACCAATAGCAAAAGGAATACGCCAAGCATAATCATAAATTGATTCTTGCTCAAAACAATGATTAATTACCAATGCAACAGCACATCCTAAAAGAATTCCAAAAGCCATAGAAGCATTAATAGCGCTAACACAAAAACCATCTTTCCCATCAGGCGCATGTTCTTTTACAAATACCCAAGCACCAGGTAGTTCCCCGCCTATAGCTACACCTTGAGCTATTCTAACAAGTAGTAAAAATACCGGAGCTAGATAACCTATGCTTTCAAAAGTAGGTATAAAAGCTAAAGAAAAAGTTGGAAGCACCATGAGTAATATGCTTAGCATAAACATTTTTTTACGGCCAAATTTATCACCAAAATGCGCCATAACTATACCACCAAGTGGTCTAGCTAAATATCCTGCTGCAAAGGTTCCATAAGTATTTAAAAGTTTCCAAAAATCACTCATATCGCTTGGAAAAAAATTTCTTGAAATATAATTAGCAAAAAAGACAAAAATCACAAAATCATAAAATTCTAAAGCTCCTCCCAAAGAAGATAAGGAAAGTGTTTTATAATCTTTTCTTTTTAAACTTTTTAGCATTTAAATACTTTCTTTTATAGTGTTTTGATAATTATAATAAAAAATGCCGTAGTTTGTAAAAAATATTAAAAATTTAAAAAGAAAAATTGTGATAAAATAATAGCTTTGTATTTTGTAGAAAGGAGAAAAGCATTGGCAAAAGATGATATTATCGAAATTGATGGTAATGTAATCGAAGCTTTACCTAATGCAACTTTTAAAGTTGAATTAGATAATAAACATGTGATACTTTGTCATATTGCAGGTAAGATGCGTATGCATTATATTAGGATTATGCCTGGCGATAGAGTTAAAGTAGAGCTAACACCTTATAGCCTTGATAAGGGTCGTATTACATTTAGATACAAATAAGTCTAAGTTGTTTAAAAGCAAAAGTAAAGTATAATTAGCACTTTTGCAGAAATTGCAATAAAACTGTATGAAGAAGTATTTTCAAAATCACCACTTATTTTGAAAATAGTTGGTTGCTCTAAAAACCTGGTGCAGTTGTAAAAAAAGTGGAATTTACAATAACAGGAGTAAAGCATGAAAGTTAGACCATCTGTTAAAAAGATGTGTGACAAATGCAAAGTAGTTCGTCGTAAAGGCGTAGTTCGCATTATTTGCGAAAATCCAAAACACAAACAAAGACAAGGATAATTTATGGCTCGTATTGCAGGTGTGGATTTACCAAAGAAAAAAAGAATTGAATATGGTTTGACTTATATTTATGGTATAGGTTTGCATACTTCAAGAAAAATCTTAGATAAAACAGGAATTTCTTATGATAAAAGAGTTCATGAACTAAGTGAAGATGAAGCAGCAGCTATCCGTAAAGAAATTCAAGAAAACTATATGGTTGAGGGTGATCTTAGAAAACAAGTTGCTATGGATATCAAAGCATTAATGGATCTAGGAAGCTTTAGAGGCTTAAGACATAGAAAAGGCTTACCGGTTCGTGGTCAAAAAACAAAAACAAATGCCAGAACTAGAAAAGGTAAGAGAAAAACCGTTGGTGCAAAATCATAAGGATAGAAAATGGCAAAAAGAAAAGTAGTTAAGAAAAAAGTAGTTAAAAAAAATATAGCTAAAGGTATAGTTTATATCAGTGCAACATTTAATAATACTATGGTTACTGTAACTGATGAAATGGGAAATGCTATCGCTTGGAGTAGTGCAGGTGGTTTAGGATTTAAAGGTTCTAAAAAATCAACTCCTTATGCAGCACAACAAGCAGTAGAAGATGCTTTAAATAAAGCAAAAGAACATGGTATTAAAGAAGTAGGTATTAAAGTACAAGGACCAGGAAGTGGTCGTGAGACAGCGGTTAAGAGTGTAGGTGCTATGGAAGGTATTAAAGTAACTTTCTTAAAAGATATTACCCCATTAGCTCATAATGGTTGTAGACCACCAAAACGTCGTCGTGTCTAAGAATAAGATATAAGATTTAGGAGAATTATAATGGCAAGATATAGAGGACCAGTAGAGAAATTAGAAAGACGACTTGGCGTAAGCTTGGCAATGAAAGGCGAAAGAAGATTAGCAGGTAAAAGTGCTTTAGATAAACGCCCTTACGCACCAGGTCAGCATGGACAAAGAAAAGCTAAAATCAGCGAATACGGACTTCAATTAAGAGAAAAACAAAAAGCTAAGTTTATGTATGGTGTTAGTGAAAAACAATTTAGAAGATTATTTAGCGAAGCTGCTAGAAAAGATGGCAACACCGGTGCGCTTTTAATCCAGCTTTTAGAACAAAGACTTGATAATGTTGTTTATAGAATGGGTTTTGCTACAACACGCCGTTTTGCTAGACAACTTGTAACTCATGGACATATTTTAGTAAATGGTAAAAGAGTGGATATTCCTAGTTATAGAGTAGAGGCAGGTCAAAAAATTGAAGTGATTGAAAAAAGCAAAAACAATCCTCAAATTTCAAGAGCGATCGAACTTACTGCTCAAACTGGTATAGTTGCTTGGGTTGATGTAGAAAAAGATAAAAGATTTGGAATTTTTACAAGAAAACCTGAAAGAGAAGAAGTTATCATTCCAGTTGAGGAAAGATATATCGTTGAGTTGTACTCTAAATAATAAAGGTTTTTGATATGAGACATATTACAACTTCTGCTTATACACCGACAGAGTTTAGTATTGAAAATATCAGTGATACAGTAGCAAAAGTAAGTGCATGGCCTTTTGAAATTGGCTATGCTATTACTTTGGCGCATCCTTTGCGTCGTTTGCTTTATTCAAGCACAGTAGGTTTTGCTCCAACAGGAGTTAAAATCAAAGGCGTAGCACATGAATTTGATAGTATGCGTGGTATGCTTGAAGATGTAGCATTGTTTATTATCAATCTAAAAAAATTAAGATTTAAACTAAAAACAGATTCTGAAAAAGAAGTTATAACTTTTAGTTTTAAAGGACCAAAAGAAATTTGCGGAAAAGACTTAGATAACGATGTTGTTGAGGTTGTGAACGCAGATAGCTATCTTGCAACGATCAATGAAGATGCAGATTTAGAATTTACCTTAATCATTGAAAAAGGTATAGGTTATGTACCTTCTGAAGAAGTGCAAAATTTCTTAGATCCTGAATTTATAGCACTTGATGCATTCTTTACTCCGGTAAAACATGCAGTTTATGATATAGAAAAAGTGCTTTTTGAAGATAACCCAGATTATGAAAAAGTTGTTTTTACAATCACAACTGATGGTCAAATTTCACCAAGTGATGCTTTTAAAAATGCTTTAGAAGCAATGTATAAACAATTATCGGTGTTTGATAAAATCACTAATGCTCAAAGCGTTGTAAGAAGCCAAACACAAAATAATGAAGTAGAACACGTAAAATTACTTCAAAATATAACTGAGTTAAATTTAAGCGCAAGAAGCTTTAATTGCCTAGAAAAAGCAAATGTGGTTTATATCGGTGAGCTTGCTTTAATGAGTGTAGGCGAACTTGCAGATTTAAAAAATCTAGGTAAAAAATCTTTGGATGAGATTAAAAGTGTGATGGAATCTATAGGTTTTCCTATAGGAAATTCAAAACTCAGTGATAGTGCAAAAGAAACGCTAAAAAGAAAAATTACAGAATTAAAAGCACAAAATGAAGGATAATCAATGAGACATAGACATGGATATAGAAAGTTAGGTCGCACTTCTACTCACCGTGCAGCCTTATTAAAAAACCTTACCATTGCTATTATTAAAGCAGGTAAAATAGAAACAACATTACCTAAAGCAAAAGAATTAAGAGGTTATGTTGAAAGATTAATTACTCGTGCAAGAAAAGGTGATTTCAATGCTCATAGAGCAGTTTTTGCTAGCTTGCAAGATAAAGAAGCTACAAATAAACTTGTAACAGAAATCGCACCTAAATTTGCAGATAGAAACGGTGGTTATACAAGAATTATCAAAACAAGAATCCGCCGTGGCGATGCTGCAGAAATGGCTTTCATCGAATTCGTAGCTTAATTTTTAGCCTTTTTAAAGGCTAAAAACTTCTTAATTTTTATTTATTTACTTACTATTTTTTGTATTTTTATCCATTTTTTGCTACTATTAATCTTTTTAACTACAAAAAAGGAAAAAAATGCAAGAAAATTCAAGATTACGCATAGCTATACAAAAATCAGGTCGTTTGAGTAAAGATTCTATTGCCTTGCTTGAGTCTATAGGTGTAAAACTTCGCATACACGATCAAAGTTTAATTGCTTTTTCTACAAATTTACCTATTGATCTACTTAGAGTAAGAGATGATGATATACCAGGATTAATTTTTGATGGAGTAGTAGATCTTGGCATAGTTGGAGAAAATGTTTTAGAAGAAAATGAGTTAGAAAGAAAATCAAAAAACGAAAATGCAGATTTTATAATGCTTAAAAAGCTTGATTTTGGTGGGTGCCGTTTGTCTTTAGCATTGCCAGAAAATAGCGAGTATAAAGGTATAGAAAGTTTTAAAAATTTACGCATAGCAACTTCTTATCCACAGCTTTTAAAGCGTTTTATGGAAGAAAATAACATTCCTTATAAAACTTGTATGCTAACAGGCTCAGTTGAAGTAGCGCCAAGTGCAAATTTAGCTGATGGAATTTGTGATTTAGTTTCAAGTGGTGCTACTTTGAAAGCAAATGGGCTTAAAGAAGTTATGGTGATTTATAAGTCAAAAGCTTGCATAATCCAAAGAAAAGAAAGTTTAGCTTCACATAAACAAGAATTAATCGATAAATTACTCATTAGGATTAATGGAGTTATGCAAGCAAGAGAGTCAAAATACATCATGTTGCATGCTCCTATTGAAAAGCTGGAAAAAATCACAGCTTTATTACCAGGTGTTGAAAAACCTACGATTTTACCTTTAGAAAATGATAAAGCTAGAGTGGCGCTACATATGGTAAGTCAAGAAAATTTATTTTGGGAAACTATGGAAGCTTTGAAAAAAGAAGGCGCAAGTGCGATTTTAGTTTTACCTATTGAAAAAATGCTTTCTTAAAGGATAAAAATGCAAATACTTGATTTTGAAAAATTAAACCAAAGCGAACAAGAATTAGCACTCAAGCGTCCTGCTATAAGTGCTAATGCACAGGTTAAAACCATAGTAGAACAAATCATTGAAGATGTCAAAATAAATGGCGATGAAGCTTTAAAACAAATGGCTGTAAAATTTGATAAAGTAGAGTTAAATTCCATTAAACTAAGCGATGAAGAGCTTAGTAATTTAGCAGAGCAAATTGATGATGAGTTAAAACAAGCTATTAAAATAGCTTATGAAAATATCTATAAATTCCACAAAGCTCAAGAAAATAAAACCATAGAAGTTCAAACCTTTGAAGGGGTAACTTGCAAGGTGCTAACAAGAGCTATTGAAAAAGTAGGGCTTTATATACCAGGAGGTTTAGCACCACTTTTTTCAACTGCACTCATGCTAGCTATCCCAGCTAAAATTGCAAAATGCAAATTCATAGCCTTAGCTTCCCCAGCACCACTACACCCTGCCATTGCTTTTGTAGCAAAACTTTGCAAAGTTGATGCAGTGTATCAAATAGGCGGAGCAGGAGCTATAGCAGCGCTTGCTTATGGAACGCAAAGTGTGCAAAAAGTAGATAAAATTTTTGGTCCCGGAAATGCTTTTGTAACTGAAGCCAAAAAGCAAGTTAATAATCATGGAGTAGCTATTGATATGCAAGCAGGACCTTCAGAGGTATTAGTTTTAGCAGATGAATTTGCTAATGCTAAATTTATAGCTTCAGATTTACTCTCACAAGCTGAGCATGGAGTAGATTCTCAAGCGATTTTAGTTTGTACAAGTGAAAAACTAGCCAAAGAAGTAGATAGTGAAGTTGCTTTACAGCTTGAAAAACTCTCGCGTAAAGAAATTGCTTCAAAATCTTTAGCACACTCTAAAATCATTCTTGCAAAAGATATAAAACATGCCATAAGTATTTCAAATGACTATGCACCTGAGCATTTGATCATTCATACACAAGATCCATCTAGCTTGCTTGATGATATTATGCATGCAGGTTCAGTATTTTTAGGTGAGTATTCTCCAGAATCTATGGGAGATTATGCAAGTGGAACAAATCATGTATTACCAACTTATGGTTTTACTAAGTCTTATTCTTCATTAGGGCTTGCTGATTTTATGAAAAGAATGACTGTACAAGAACTTAGTAAAGAAGGCTTTAAAAAACTTGGGCCTGTGGTGGAAATTTTAGCAGCAGCTGAAGGACTTGATGGGCATAAAAATGCCGTGAGTTTAAGATTAGAAAGTCTAAAATGAGTGCAAAAATTTTATTTATCGATAGAGATGGTACGCTCATTGATGAGCCAAAAGATGATTTTCAAATCGATTCTTTGGAAAAACTTGAGTTTGAAAAAGGTGCTATCAATGCACTTTTAAAGTTAAAAAATTTTGGTTTTAAATTTGTTATGGTGAGTAATCAAGATGGCCTAGGCACAAATTCTTTTCCTAGGGAAAATTTTGACAAGGCTCATGAAAAAATGCTAAGTGTTTTTCAAAGTTGTGGTATAGAATTTGAAGATATCTTTATATGCCCACATTTTGAGTATGAAAATTGTGCCTGTAGGAAGCCAAAAACTGCCATGCTTGAAAACTATATCAAAAATAAACTTTATGATAAAAATAAAAGTTTTGTTATAGGCGATAGAGACAGCGATATGCTTTTGGCACAAAATCTTGGAATTCAAGGTTTAAAATATGATAAAAACGATTTTAACTGGGAACAAATCGCTGATTTTATCTTGCAAAATTACCGCAGTGCCTGCATAGAGCGTAATACCAAAGAAACTCAAATTCAAGTTAAAATAGCTTTTAATGAAAAAGCAAAAGCTAATATCAAAACAAATATCGCATTTTTTGATCATATGTTAGAGCAAATTGCTACGCATGCAAATATATCTTTAGAGATAAAATGCAAAGGGGATTTAGAAGTTGATGAACATCATAGCGTAGAAGATGTCGCACTTGCTTTGGGTGAGGCTATTAAAAGCGCACTAGATCAAAAAATAGGCATTGCAAGATATGGCTTTGTTTTACCTATGGATGAGTGCTTGGCAAGTTGTGCGATTGACTTTTGCAATAGACCGCATTTAGTTTATAAGGCTAAATTTAAAAAAGAAAAACTTGGAGAATTAAGTACAGAAATGATAGAGCATTTTTTCTACTCATTAAGTTATGCTATGGGTGCGAGTTTGCATTTAAAAGTTAAAGGCAAAAACGATCATCACAAAGCCGAAGGACTTTTTAAAGCTTTTGCAAGAGCTTTAAAAATGGCTATAAAAATAGAAAATGAAAACCTAGCAAGCTCTAAAGGAGTGATATGAAACTAGCTATTATAGATACAGGTTGTGCGAATTTAGCTTCGCTTGCTTTTGCACTCGAGCGTTTAGGACAAAAAAGTATTATCACGCATGATTTAAAAGAACTCTCGCAAGTAGATAAGCTTTTGCTTCCTGGGGTTGGCACAGCAGCTAAAGCAATGGCTAATCTAAAAGCACTTAATTTAGAAAATTTTATCCAAACTACCACAAAACCACTTTTAGGTATTTGTCTTGGTATGCAAATTCTGGGTAAATTTTCAGAAGAATTACACCAAAAAACACTTGGCATTATGCCTTTTGATACGCAAAAATTCCAAGAAAAAGCAAATTTTACTTTCCCGCATATGGGGTGGAATCAAGTCTTTAGCTCACATGAACTTTTTAAAGGCTTAGATGGAGCTTATTTTTATTTTGTGCATAGTTATTGTGTGGGCTTAAATGAATACACCATCGCAGAGTGTGAGTACTCTACCAAATTTAGTGCAAGTTTAAATAAAGACAATTTTTATGGCGTGCAGTTTCACCCTGAAAGAAGTGGCGAAGCGGGTGAAGTGTTATTAAAAAATTTCATAAATATGTAGGTAAAAATGCAAACTCAAATCATTCCAGCATTAGACTTAATAGATGGTAAAGTAGTAAGGCTTTATAAAGGAGATTACACTAAAAAGCAAGAATACAGCTTTGATCCTTTGGCTAAATTTCAAGAGTATGAGGCTCAAGGCATTGCTTGGCTTCACTTAGTGGATTTAAGCGGTGCAAAAGATCCTAGTAAAAGACAACTAAAACTCATAGAAAACCTAGCTTCTAAAATCAAAGTAAATCTTCAAGTAGGCGGAGGAATTCGCACTAAAGATGAGATTAAAGCTTTGTTTGATAGTGGTGTTAAACGCGTAGTTATAGGCTCTTTAGCGGTTAAAAATAAAGCCTTTACACAAGAGCTTTTGAGTGAATTTGGTGTAGAAAGTATAGTCTTAGCGCTTGATAGTATTTGCGTTAAAGATGAGTTTTTTGTGGCTGTTGATGCGTGGAGTAAAACAAGCGATGATAAATTATTTGATCTTTTAAATTTTTATAAAAATGTAAAGCATATTTTATGTACAGATATTTCTAAAGATGGCACGATGAGTGGAGCAAATATCACTTTATATAAAACTTTGCATGAGAAATTCCCACATTTACAAACCCAAGCAAGCGGAGGTGTGGCAAGTTTAGAAGATTTTAAAAAGTTAAATGGCATAGTAAGTGGTATCATCGTAGGTAAAGCCTTACTTGATAAAGAATTTAGCATAAAGGAGGCTCAAGAATGCTTGCAAAACGCATAATCGCATGTTTGGATGTAAAAGATGGTAGAGTAGTTAAAGGGGTGCAGTTTAAAAACCACGAAGATATGGGCGATATCATCGAGCTTGCTAAATTCTACTCACAAAATGGCATTGATGAGCTTGTATTTTATGATATAACCGCTTCAGCTAAAAATGAGCGCATTGATAGAAATTGGGTAAGCAAAGTAGCACAAAATATCTCTATACCATTTTGCGTTGCAGGGGGCATAAAAAGTGAAGATGACGCAAAAGAGCTTTTAGCAAATGGTGCTGATAAAATTTCTATTAATTCCCCTGCTTTAAATGATCCTGATTTAATCTCACGCCTTGCAAAAAGCTTTGGAGTGCAATGTGTAGTCGTAGGCATAGATACTTTTAAAGATGAAAACAACGAGCTTTTAGTCTATAAATACACCGGAGATGAGAGTAAATCTCATCATAGTGGTAAAAAAACACTAGAATGGGTAAAGCAAGTATGCGAGCTAGGAGCGGGTGAAATCGTGCTAAATATGATGAATCAAGATGGCATGAGAAAGGGCTATGATCTAGATCAACTTGCTAAAGTTAGACAGATTTGTCCTGTGCCTTTAGTGGCAAGTGGTGGTGCAGGAGCTAAAGAGCATTTTTTAGATGCTTTTAAACTTGGTGTTGATGGAGCTTTAGCAGCTTCAGTATTTCATAAAAAACTTATAGATATTAAAGAATTAAAACTATTTTTAAAAGATCAAGGCATACAAATTCGTATTTAAAGGAAAAGCTATGAAGATAAATGAAGAAGAATTCATAAAAAGCATTAACTGGCAAAAGGTTAATAACCTTGTTCCTGTGATCATTCAAGATTATCATTCTTGTGAAGTTTTAATGCAAGGTTTTATGAATGAACAAGCTCTAAGAGAGAGTTTTAAGCACCAAAAGGTTGTGTTTTACTCACGCACTAAAGAGCGTTTGTGGATGAAAGGCGAACAAAGTGGGAATTTTTTGCATATTATAGATATGGGGCTTGATTGCGATAGAGATTGTATCTTGATTTTAGTTAAACCTAGTGGGGCTACTTGTCACACGGGTGATACTTCTTGTTTTGAAACGCTTTCTAAAAAGGCTGATTTTGTGTTTTTATCGCGTCTTGAAAGACTGATTAATTCACGTAAAAACACTTGTACAAGTTCTTCTTACACAGCTGAACTTTTTTCAAAAGGCACTAAACGCATAGCACAAAAAGTAGGCGAAGAAGGCGTTGAAACCGCTTTGGCTGCTACTATTAAAGACAAAGATGAGTTGATAAATGAAGCAGCTGATTTACTTTATCATTTAGATGTTTTATTAGCTGATGCGGATTTGAGTTTAAATGATGTGATTGCTAAATTAAAAGAAAGAAATAAAAGTTAAGCGTGATTTCTCACGCTTAATTAAGCAATATTTTTGAAAAGATTCACTGACTATATCGAGTAATTTTAAAAAAACTTTACACATTAAAATCTAATTTTTGATTTATTTTCTACTTTTTAATTTCATTTTATTTGTATTTTTGGAACACTTATTGCTTTATATCTGCATAAGCAATAGAAGATTGTGAGATATTCACAAAGCAATATTTTTTAAAGGATTTAATTATGATGAGATCTCTTTGGGCTGGGGTTTCTGGACTCCAAGCACACCAATACGCAATGGATGTAGAAGGTAATAACATAGCCAATGTTAATACATTTGGTTTTAAATATTCTCGTGCGGATTTCTCAACGCTTATGAGTCAAACTTCTAAGATAGCTACAGCTCCAGATGGTAACCTAGGTGGTAAAAACCCTATGCAAGTAGGACTTGGTTCTGGTGTAAATTCTACTACTAGAATTCACTCTCAAGGTAATATCCAAACTACAGATAAAAATACCGATATGGCTATCAATGGTGATGGATTTTTCATCGTTTCAAATGATGGTGGTACTACTCAGTATTATACCCGTGCAGGGGACTTTAAAACAGATGCAGTAGGAAATTTCGTAGATAATAACGGCTATACTGTTCAAGGTTGGAATTATAATCAAGAAACAGGTCAAATTGACTCTTCAACTTCAGTAGGTGATATCGTAATCCCACCTGGTATGAGTATGCCTGCTAGACCAAGCTCTTCAGTAAAACTTACAGCAAATTTAGATAGTGGTAATACTTTAGGTATGAATGCTTCTGCAAAAAGACCTATTTATGCACTAGATTCTACTCATGGTAGAAGAGATGATATAGGTAAGCCTATAGATGAAAATGATACTGGACACACTGAGTTTTACACTACTTCAAAAAGTGGAGCCCAAGTAACCGAAAAAGGTGTAGATATGGGTGTAGTGTTTAACGCTCAAGGTGAGGGTTTAAATTTAAGAGATGGACAAGGTATATGGGTAAGTTATGCTGATGCTAAATGGCAATCCAACCAAGCATTGCAGCCTGATTTGCCAACTGAAGCAGGAAAGGCAGTAAATGGAACCCAGTATTCTTTTTGGGGTTTTACTGATGTAAATGGAACTCAACAACCTGCCAAATTAGATATAACTATAAATGGTGTTCGTATAGAAGCTACAGGTGTTGGTAAAGATACTTTTATTAATGCTATCAATGCTAAGACGGCAGAAACTGGTGTAGTGGCTTCTATAGTAGATGGTAAAATGACATTTACAAATGATAATAGCACAGGAACAACAGCAAAATCTAAAAATCTAAATATACAAATGGGACCAACAAATACAGCTGGTGAAACTATTACTTGGGGTAATAATACTGGAACACCTACAGAATGGCCAGTACAGGCTGGAAATGATTTGCTAGGCGGAAATGCAGGGCCTATTAGTGTAATAACTGCTCATGAATATATTTATAGTTCAAATAGTGTTGATATAGGAGCAAATCCAGTTCCAGGTCAAGAAGGAACATGGCCGTCAATGAATGGCCAGAGAGTTTTTCATACTACTGAAGATTTAAGAGAGCTTTTGCAAAGAGATGCTAGATATGCGGTAGATTATGATGGTAGTGGTAATAGAACAGCAGATGATGCAAATGTTGGTGTAGAAGTGGTAGTGGAAAGTGATGGTAGGTTTAAAATTACTAATCCAGCTCAAGATGGTGCAAAAGATATGACCTTTAAAGTTACAGGTTATTCTAATGAAACTAATAAAATCGCTACTAATGATAAATTTACAGCGATGTTTAGCGCCTTAGATGGAAATTTCAATGCAGGTAATAATGAAAAATATTCTCAAGATATGTATCTTTCAGCACATACTGCGAGTATAGAAATCTTTGATTCATTAGGAACTAGACATGAGCTAACTGTGCAATTTACCAAACAAGCTAAAACAGCAGATGGTGGAGCTGAATGGTCTATAATCATCTCAGTGCCTGAGCCTGCAGAGATTAATTTCAGTGGTGATGGAGCCCCAGGAAACATAGTAGTAGGAAATTTAAGATTTGGCAATGATGGTTCACTTCAAAGCTATACGCCAAATGTATTAAACTTCACTGGAAATAACGGCTCAAAACCTGATCAAGTTATAAAACTTGACTTTGGTACAACAGGTGGTTTTGATGGTTTAACAAGCTATGATAAAGACTCAGCTACCACTAAACAAGAAACAGATGGTTACACAGGGGGTAACTTAAAGCCAGATGCATTAAGAACTGATGAGAATGGTTATATCTATGGAGAATTTACAAATGGTAAAACTCTAGCTCTAGCTAAGGTTGCTCTAGCTACTTTCCCAAATAACATGGGTCTTGAAGAAATGGGTAATAACCTTTTCAAAGCAACAGCAAACTCAGGAACACCTACTATAGGCCATGCTGGTGAAGGTGGTAGAGGGGGCTTAAAAGGCTCAGCTATAGAAATGTCAAATGTGGATTTAAGTCGTGCATTAACTGAGCTTATCGTAATCCAAAGGGGTTATCAAGCAAACTCAAAAACGATTACCACAAGTGATCAGCTTTTAAATACTTTGCTTCAATTAAAACAATAATTTTAACCCAAGGTTTTAAAACCTTGGGATCAAGCTTTACAAGGTTATCAAGGTAGCCTTGTAATACTTGATGACCTTGAAGCCTTCAATCTATTGCTAACTCACTTCTTTCTTGCCTTAAGGAGTGAGTAGCATGATTTGCATATCGACAAGTTAAAATAAAAATTTATAAACTTTGATTTTTAAAATTTATCATTAATGGTTCTAGCCATTTGGTAGTTTCAAATACTTCTAGCTTATTGTTTTTAAATTCTAAGAGTTTTTTATAATTTTGGGTATTATCAAAAATAGTAATGTGATTACAAAATTTAGCAATGGTGTTAAAATTTTGTAAAGATTCATAGTATCTTTTTTCTATAAGTTCTTCTTTTATATCATGTCCACCTTTAGCAACGCGAATTTTAACTCTTTGTTTTGCTGTGCTTGGAGAGTCTAGTCCGATGTAGCAAAGATTTATAGTATAGGAATTTTTCTGTAGTTTTTTGAATAAAGATAAAATGCTAGTGCCACAAAGTGTGGTTTCTTGGTTAAAGTCATAAGCTTTTTTGATATAGTTTTCACGCATTTTAATGGCTATCCTTGAAGCTCTAAATTGATCTTCTTGATTTTTCCAATCCCCAAAGCTACTTACGATTTCATCGATGTTGATTCTAAGTCCAAAGTCTTTGTTTTTTTCAAGTTCATTATAATACAAGGTAGTTTTTCCAGATCCATTAACACCTGCAAAAATAGTAGCTATTTTTTTCATTAATAAAGCCTTTATTGATTGATGAGAAATTTTAACATAAATTGTTTATAAGTGTTTTGAAAATAAATATAAAGTTTTTTGAAAAAGGTTCGATATAGTCAGTGAATCTTTTCAAAAATATTGCTTAATTAAGCGTGAGAAATCACGCTTAACTTCTTTTTGATTTTACTTAACTTTCTTTTATTAATCAAACTCAGATAAGAAATCAAAGATAAAAATGCACAAGTTCCTAAAATAAGCGATAAAAATATAGGTGTATTAGCATTTAAAAGACTTACTAAAAATGCCATTATTCCCGCCATAGCAAATTGCGCTGCCCCTAAGAGTGCTGAAGCACTACCTGCATTTTGTTTTGATCTTGCCATAGCTAAAGTGGTGGTATTTGGCAGGATAAAACCCAAACTTGCTATGATAAAACACAAAGGAATTTCAAAAGTCCAAAAACCTAGATCAAAAGTTGCCCCTAAAATGAGTAAAAAGGTTAAAAAAGTAATCATCATAAGCGCTCTTGGCAAAACATAATAAGGCGAGAGTTTAAGAACTATCCTTGCGTTTATATTAGCACATACAACAAAACTTAAAGCATGAGCTCCAAAAAGGGCTGCGTATTGTTGAGGGCTGAGTTCAAAAACACGCGTAAAAACAAAAGATGAGCCGGTTAAATAAGCAAAAAATCCTGCAAAGATTAAATTCCCACAAAGCAAATACACCACAAAACGACGATCTTTTAAGATTTTTTTGTAACTTTTTGCAACTTCTTTGTGATTAAATTTTTTACCTTGGGTGTTGAGGTTGCTTTCTTTTAGAGCAAGAATAACAAGTAAAAATAAAATAAAACCTAAGATAAATAATGTCAAAAATATACTACGCCAAGAAAAAAACTCAAGCAAAATCCCACCAAAAGTAGGGGAAAGCATAGGTGCTAAAGAAGTAAAAACCATCATCAAAGCATAAACTCCTGCTGCTTCTTTAAGCTCAAAAACATCATTTACTATAGCTCTTGCTACAACTACACCCACACAACCTCCCAAAGCTTCAAAAAAACGCAAAGCTATAAAAGCATGAATGGAATCAACTAAAACACAAGCAATGCTTGAAGAAATAAAAAGAAAAAGTCCTATATATAAAGGTTTTTTTCTGCCATATACATCACTTAATGGCCCATAAAAAAGCTGACCCAAAGAAAAGGCTATAAAAAAACTTGCAAGAGAAAGTTGAGTATAAAAAGAATTGGTTTGAAAACTTTTTTCTACCTCATTTAAAGCAGGTAAATACATATCAGTTGAAAGTGGTGCTATGGCAGATAAAAAGCCTAGTATGAAAATGAGTTTGAGTTTTTCAAAACCTTTTATTTGAGTGCGTTTTTGCATACAAAATCCTAAAATATTTTTGCCATTGTATAGCAAAAAGTCTAAAATAAACAATAATTTACATTTTTTAAAGGCAAATAAGATAAAATTAAATTAAAAAACAATCAAGGAAAAGTTATGAATATGCCTTTTAGTGATGAGGAATTAATCGAACCTGTAAAAGCAAGTTTGGCTAAAACTATGCATATTTTAGAAAATGATGGTGGTGGACTTGATTTTTTAGGGGTTAAAAATGGCGTGGTTTATGTGAAATTAACCGGAGCTTGTCATGGTTGTCCTTCAAGCGGAACGACTTTGAAATATGGTTTAGAAAAACAGCTTAAAATCGACATACACCCAGATATAACTATAGTAAATTTAGCAGGCGGGGAAAGCGAATTTGCAAAATTATAAAAAAATAGCCATAGAATGCTTTTATAAAAAAGATTTTAAAAACGCTAAGATGTATTTTTCTCTTGCTTATGAAAAGCGTAAAAATAAAAGACTTTTAACTTTTATTAATATTTGCGATTTGGCGTTAAAAAGCCCTGAAGAAGCCTTTGTGTTTTTTGAGTTTTTTATGCAAAATTATAAAAATACTAAAGTAGATAAAGATATTGAAAAACTCATTAGTCTTAGTCAAAGTGTGCAGTATGAAGAAGAAAGTGAAGACTTTGAGGGGTTGAGTTATCAAGATTTTTTACTTAGCGAAGCAAAAGTTGGGTTTAAACAAGCTTTGGAAAATGTTATAATATCGAATAAACTTATCATTAATGATAAAGAAGATTTTGTGGATTTTTTAGAAAAACTTTTAGAGCATGGTTATAAAGATATGCTTGTAGCTTATATGGAAGATGTTTCGGTGCATTTTTATTCTAATTATAGATTTATCAAGCTTAGTGAGAAAATCAAGGAATTAAATTATGATAGTAAAGATTGAAAATACTTTCATTTGTGATAATTCTAATGAATGCGAAAAAGATTGTTTTTTCTTAAAAACTGCTCAAAATGAAAAATTTATCCATCAAGCTTTAGAAAAACAAGCAAAAATTATAAATATAGCTGAGTGTAAGAAACTTTTAAATATAGATGAAAATATAAAAATCATAGGCATTACAGGCACAAATGGCAAGACAACTACTGCAGGGGCTATTTACTCTATCTTGCTTGATTTAGGTTATAAATGTGCCTTGATGGGAACTAGGGGTAGTTTTATAAATGATAAAAATATCTCTCCAAAAGGCTTAACCACTGCTCCTATTTTGCAAACTTTAGAGCTTTTATCTTTAGCAAGTAAGGAAAAATGTGAATTTTTAATTATGGAAGTAAGCTCACATGCTTTGGTACAAAACCGCATTGAAGGGCTTGAGTTTAAGGCTAAAATTTTTACTAATATCACTCAAGATCATTTAGATTTTCATGGAAGCTTTCAAAACTATCAAGCGGCAAAAGAAAGTTTTTTTACCGATGAGTGTATGAAATTTATTAATAAAGACGCAAAAGCTATAAATTTTAATGTCAAAGGTGCTTTTACTTATGGAGTAGAAAATCCAAGTTATTATCATATCAAAGCTTATGCTTTAAAAAATGGCATTGAAGCTGTGGTAAATTTTGGCAAAGAAACTTTTATGATTGATTCTTCTTTGGTAGGGCTTTTTAATCTTTATAATCTTTTGGCTGCAAGTGCTTGTGTGAATGAACTTGTCAAGCCAAATTTAAAAGAACTTGAAAAGGCCATTAGTAATTTTGGTGGCATTGAGGGTAGAATGCAAGTAGTTGCAAAAGATGTGATTGTAGATTTTGCTCATACGCCTGATGGCATAGAAAAAGTTTTAGATGCTTTAAAATATCGTGATTTGATTGTGGTTTTTGGAGCAGGGGGAGATAGGGATAAAACTAAGCGTCCATTAATGGCTAAAATTGCCAAACATTATGCCAAAAAACTCATCATCACAAGTGATAATCCACGCTCAGAAGAGCCTATGGATATCATTAATGATATTTTAAGTGGTATAGAAAAAGATGAGAGCGTTTTTATAGAATGCGATAGAAAAGAAGCGATAAAAAAAGCATTAGAGCTTAAAACGAAAAATGATTTTGTAGTGATTTTGGGTAAGGGCGATGAAACTTATCAAGAGATTAAAGGAGTAAAATATCCTTTTAATGATAAAGAAGTGGTATTAGAGATATTAAAAGAAGGAAAATAAATGTTTGAAAATATGGATTTTTCTAAAATGGGTGAGCTTTTAACTAAGGCTCAAGAAAAAGCAAATGAATTAGAGCAAGAAGCTTTAAAAAAAGAATTTAGCGCAAAAAGTGGCGGTGGTTTAGTAAAAGTTAGTGCTAATGGAAAAGGTGAAATCATCGATATAAATATTGATGATTCTTTACTTGAAGATAAAGAATCTATGCAAATTTTATTAATTGCAGCGATTAATGATGTGATGAAAATGGTAGAACAAAATAAAAAATCAATGGCTAGTAATTTATTTAGCGGAATGGGAATGCTATGAGAATTTTACTTTGTATTTTGGGTATAACTGGTGTACTTTTTGCTGTGCCAAGACCGACTTTTAATGATTTTTTGGGTTGTTATGAAAAAAATAAAGCTAGTATGTTAATTTATGAAGGCTTACCTGCTTTTGCTTTAAATGAAAACACCCTAGCAGTAGTTAAAACTAAAAATGCAAAATTAAACAGCTATACTAAATATGATCCTTATTTAAATTTATATTTAGTAAAAACTGATTTTAGTTTAATCCCAGCGCCTATGGGAAATGAAGAAGAATTAACACGCAATAGCTGGGTGGGAATTTTAGATAATAATCAAAGCTATATAGGACATTTAAAGTATTTTGGACAAAGTTTAACAGAGCGTGATCAACTTGATTTTACTTCTAAAATCGGAGAGCTTAACTCACCATGTTGTAAAATGCTTGGTATAAGCTTAGAAGATGGCAAACTTATAGGTAATCGCTATCTAAAACACTTTGCAAAATATCCTGATGTTTATTGGGGTGATATAGGTGTGGATTTTGATATGCGTGATGGCAAAATTTATGTTAAAAATGTACGTAAAAATGGACAATTTTTACTTAATGATGAGCTTGTGAGTGTAGATGGACAAGTTTATGATGATATAAGAAAATTAAATGAGAAAATTTTATTTGCTGATCGTGGTGCAACTTTGTATTTTAATATGCTAAGGGATAATAAAGATGTCAATATTTCTACGACAGTTTTTGATAAAGATTTGGGTATATTTGCTAAACCTAAAAAAGTAGTTCAAGCTAAGCCAACTTCTTTTTATAGCAATCTAGGATTGCGCGTAGATATGAAAATGAATATTACAGAGGTAACTCCAAATTCTAAAGCGCAAATGGCTGGATTTTTAAAAGGGGATAAAATTTTAAGAATTAATAATCAAAAAATCAACAATTTCAATGAGCTTCAAACCATATTAACTCAAGCTAATACTTTTGATGTTTTAGTTTCAAGACAAGCAAGCAATATCCCTTCAGCGAAAAATAATGATTTTGAGCATTTTAATAAAGGATACTTTGACTTTTTTATAAGGCTAAATAAGTGATTTTAGAAAAATTCAAACAGCATTTAGAGCAAAATTTTCCAAAAACTCAAAGCTTTCATCCATTTTTCAATGAGGCTTTAAAATGGATGTTAGAAGCTGGTGGGAAGCATTTTAGAGCCCAACTGCTTTTAGGGATAGTGAATGCTAAAAA
Source organism: Campylobacter sp. CNRCH_2014_0184h (assembly GCF_025772985.1). Lineage (NCBI taxonomy): Bacteria > Pseudomonadati > Campylobacterota > Epsilonproteobacteria > Campylobacterales > Campylobacteraceae > Campylobacter > Campylobacter sp. CNRCH_2014_0184h. Next base: position 135,342 of record NZ_JAKMTB010000004.1, read on the forward strand.
TCCTGCTTTGTTTGAAAAGGCTTTAAATGCGGCTTTGGCTTTGGAATTTATCCACACTTACTCTTTAATACATGATGATTTGCCTGCTATGGATAATGCCTCTTTGCGCAGAGGAAAGCAAACTTTACATAAAAAATATGATGAAACCACAGCTATTTTAGTGGGCGATGCTTTAAATACTCAAGCTTTTTTGCTACTTTCCAAACTTGATTTAAAAGAAAATGTTAGATTAAAACTCATAGAAACTTTAGCTTTTAATGCAGGGCTTGGTGGTATGATTATCGGTCAGGCGATTGATTGTTATTTTGAAGATATACCTTTAAATTTAGAGCAAGTTGAGTTTTTGCATATTCATAAAACTGCAAGATTGATTGCAGCAGCTTTAAAAATGGGCTGTGAAATTTGTGAGTTAGATGAAAAAGAATGTGAGCAAATTTATGAAATAGGGCTTTTGATAGGATTAGTTTTTCAAATCAAAGATGACATTATCGATGCGACTTTAGATGCCCAAGAAGCAGGAAAGCCAACCCATAATGATTTGCATAAAAATTCTTTTGTAAAACTTTTGGGTTTAGAAGGTGCTAAAAAGGCAAAAGATGATAAAATAGCTTTATGCGAAGAAAAAATGAAAAATTTAGATTCTAAGCTTGCTAATGAGCTTCAAATTTTGATTGATAAATATTTAAAAGGTTAAACAATGTTACAAAAACAAGCCAACACTATAAGATTTTTATGTGCAGATATGATACAAAAGGCAAATTCAGGCCATCCAGGTGCACCTATGGGCTTAGCAGATATTATGAGTGTTTTAAGTACTCATTTAGTACATAATCCAAAAGATCCTACATGGCTAAACCGCGATAGATTAGTTTTTTCAGGCGGTCATGCTAGTGCTTTACTTTATAGCTTTTTACATTTGAGTGGTTATGATGTAAGTTTAGAAGATTTAAAAAACTTCCGTCAATTACACTCTAAAACCCCGGGCCATCCTGAAATTTTTACCCCAGGTGTTGAAATTGCTACAGGACCTTTAGGACAAGGCATTGCAAATGCGGTTGGTTTTGCTATGGCAGCTAAAAAAGCAAGTTTGCTTTTGGGCGAGGATATTATCAATCACAAAGTATATTGTTTGTGTGGTGATGGGGATTTACAAGAAGGAATTTCTTATGAGGCTTGTTCTTTAGCAGGACTTCATAAACTTGATAATTTAATCATCATTTATGATAGTAATAATATTTCAATCGAAGGTGATGTGGCTATTGCCTTTAATGAAAATGTAAAAGAGCGTTTTAGAGCGCAAAATTTTGAAGTACTTGAGATAGATGGGCATGATTTTGAGCAAATTGATTTAGCATTAAAAACAGCTAAAGAAAGTAAAAAACCTTGTTTAATTATCGCTCATACTACCATAGCTAAAGGAGCTTTGGAGCTTGAAGGAAGTCATCATTCTCACGGAGCGCCTTTGGGTGAAGAGCTTATTAAAAAAGCAAAAGAGGCTTTAGGTTTTGATCCACAAAAAACTTTTGAAATTCCAGAAGAAGTTAAAATTCGCTTTAATGCCGCAATAGAGCTTGGAGATTTAGCACAAGCTAAGTGGAATCAAAAAGTGCAAAATTTAAATGCAGAAAAACAAGCATTGCTAAAAGAGCTTTTAGAGCCTGATTTTTCAAAAATACAATTTCCTGATTTTAAAGGAAAAGATCTAGCTACTAGAGATAGCAATGGTATGATTTTAAATGCTATTGCTAAAGCTTTACCGGGATTTTTAGGTGGTAGTGCAGATTTAGGTCCATCAAATAAAACTGAACTAAAAGATATGGGGGATTTTCCAAATGGAAAAAATATCCACTATGGTATAAGAGAGCATGCAATGGCTGCTATATCAAATGCTTTTGCTAGATATGGTTTGTTTTTGCCTTATTGTGCTACCTTTTTTATATTTAGCGAGTATTTAAAACCTGCTGCAAGAATAGCAGCTTTGATGAGAGTTAAACATTTTTTCATTTTTACTCATGATAGTATAGGGGTTGGCGAAGATGGCCCAACGCACCAACCTATAGAACAACTTAGCACTTTTAGAGCTATGCCAAATTCATTGACATTTAGAGTAGCTGATGGGGTTGAAAATGTCAAAGCATGGCAGATTGCACTTAAAACTAATATGCCAAGTGTTTTTGTTTTATCGCGTCAAAAATTAAGCGCTTTAAGTGAGCCTGTTTTTGGAGATGTGGAAAATGGGGCTTATTTATTAGAAGAAAACGCAAATGCGCAATTTACACTTTTAGCAAGTGGTAGTGAAGTATCATTGTGTTTAAAAGTAGCTAAGATTTTAAAAGAAAAAGGTGTGATTGCTAATGTAGTTTCTATGCCTTGTTATGAGTTATTCATCGCTCAAGAAAAATCTTATAAAGAAAGAATTTTACAAGGTAAGGTTATAGGCGTGGAAGCTGCAAATTCAAATGAACTTTATAGAATTTGTGATGAGCTTTATGGTATAGAAAGTTTTGGTGAGAGTGGTAAAGATAAAGATGTATTTGAGCATTTTGGATTTAGTGAGGAAAAATTAAGCTCATATGTTTTAAGTTTATGTAATGAAAAATAAAATCATCAAAGATGTTAAAAATCAAGAATGCATTTTTAGCGTCTTTGGTATATGGGATAAAACTAGCGTAGGAAAATTAGAAAAATTAGATTTTCCTACTCAAAAAAATATTATTTTTGATTTTACAAATTTAGATTTTATAGATACTGCTGGGATTAGGTATTTTCTAGCTTTAGAAAATGAACTTAAGCAAAAAGGTTTTGAGTTTAGTAGAGTAAATCTTAAAAGTGAGCATGCTAAGCTTTTTGAACTTTGTCAAAAACACTATAAAAGTTTTCATAATACTCATGAAAATAAAAAAACAATCAAAGATTTTTTTGAAAATTTAGGAAAAAAGGTTATTGAATCTTTTACACTTTTGGTGCAGTTTTTAAATTTCATAGGGCTTATCATTTATACTTGTTTTAAAACACTTTTAAACCCTAAAAAACTTCGCTTTAAGGCATTTTTATATCATGTAGAAAATAGTGCTATTAATGCTTTGCCTATTATTATGCTAACCTCATTACTTGTGGGTGTGGTGCTTGCTTATCAAGCTGCGTATCAACTTGCACAATTTGGAGCTAATATTTACATTGTCGATTTAATGGGAATTTCTGCTACTAGAGAGCTTGCACCGTTAATTAGTGCTATTGTTATAGCTGGTAGGAGTGCAAGTTCTTATACAGCTCAAATTGGAGTGATGAAGCTCACTGATGAAATTGATGCGATGAAAACTATGGGTTTTAAAGAAAGTGAATTTATCATTTTACCTAGAGTTTTAGCCTTAGCACTTGCTATGCCTTTAGTGGTAATAGTGGCGGATATTTTAAGCATTATAGGTGGAATTGTAGTTGCTTGGTTTAGTTTAGAAATTAGTGCAAGTGAGTTTATGAGTCGTTTTAAAGAAGCAGTGGAGCTTAAACATATCATCATAGGGCTTATAAAGGCACCTATTTTTGGATTTTTGATTGCTTCTATTGCTTGTTTTAGAGGATTTTTTGTGCAAAAAACCACTGAAAGTATAGGTGTTTATACGACAAAAAGTGTTGTAAATGCTATTTTTTGGGTGATAGCTTTTGATGCGATTTTTTCTGTATTTTTAACAAAGGCTGGATTTTGATTATAAAGGCAAAAAATATCAGCACTTATTTTGGAAGTAAATGTGTGCATGAAGATATTAGTTTTGAAGTGCAAGATAATGAAATTTTTGGTATTTTAGGTGGTAGTGGTAGTGGTAAATCTGTGCTTTTAAGACAAATGTTAATGCTTGAGCATTTTGATAAGGGTGAATATGAAATTTTAGGCAAGAGATTAAAAAATATAAGCGATGAAGATGCTTTATTTTTGCAAAAACAATGGGGTGTTGTTTTTCAATATGGAGCATTATTTAGCTTTTTTAATATACTTGAAAACATTAGCATACCTTTAGTTGAATATACAAAGCTTAATAAAAATGATATCAAAGAAATAGCCATGATGAAGCTTAAGATGGTGGGGCTTGATGAGAGTGTAGCTAAGCTTTATCCAAGTGAATTAAGTGGGGGTATGAAAAAAAGAGTGGCCATAGCTAGAGCTTTGGCGCTTGATTCTAAATTGCTTTTTTTAGATGAGCCAACTTCGGGGCTTGATCCTTATAGTTCGAGAGAATTTGATGAGTTGCTTTTGAGTTTAAAACAAAGCTTTAAATTATGTGTGATTTTAATTACTCATGATAAAGAAAGTATGAAAAATGTATTAAATCGCTTTTTGATTATAGAGAATAAAAAAGTTGGTTTTTTGGGAAATGTTGAGGCTTTGCAAGAGCAAAATCCAAGACTTTATGAGAGGTTTATGCAATAATGGAAAATAAAGCAAATTATATTTTGATCGGAATTTTTGTTTGTGTGTTATTTTTTATCAGTTTGTTTTTTATAGTGTGGTATGGAAATTTAAAAGATGAAAAATCTTTTAAATATTATGAAATTTATATGGAAGAATCAGTTGCAGGGCTTAGTGTCAAAGCTCCGGTTAAATTTTTAGGAGTGGATGTTGGAAGTGTTGAAAATATTAGCATAGATAGTTCAAGTAATCAACTAAGAGTTAAAATCTTAGTCAAGCTTGATTCTGATTTAGCGGTTAAAACAGATACTTATGCAAGCTTACAAATTCAAGGTATAACAGGATTTAAGTTTATTCAGCTTGCAGGAGGTAGCGAGGAAGCTAGTGTTTTAAAAGCAGATGGTGATGTATATCCTATTATAAAATCAAAAGAAAGTTTTTTTGCAAGCATAGATAAACAAACTTCAAATTTATTAGAATTAATTACCAGTTCAAAAATAAAACTAGAAAGTCTCTTAAGTGATAAAAATTTAAAAAACATAGAGCGTATTTTACAAAATACATCTGAGTTTTCTGCGTATTTAAATACTAAAACACCAGTATTTTTGGAAAATTTAAATAAAACAAGCTCTAAACTTGGTAAAAGTTCAGATGATTTTTCAAATTTTTTAAATAATGCTAATGGCCAACTTAATGAGCTTAATAAAAGTAGAATGCTTTTAAATGAAAATCTAGATATTTTAAGAGTTTTGTTTTTAGATTTTACACAATTATTAAAAAATTTAAAGCAAAATCCTTCAGATGTGATTTATAAAGATAAAGTTATTCAATATGCTCCAGGAGAATAAAATGAAATTTTTATATATTAGTTTAATAGCTATTTTTTTCAGTGCTTGTTCTTTGATTAGTCCAAATCAAACTTTGCCTGCAAATAAATATTTTAGCATTAATTTAGAAAAGCTAGAGCAAAGTCAAAATAAAGTAAAAAATTCTACCATCATGGTTTCTTTACCTAAGGGCTTATCTTATACTAATGAAATTTTTTATAAAAAAAATCATATTGTTAATGCTTATGTTTATCATTTTTGGAAAGAAAATCCTGCTTTGATGATTAAAACTTTTTTGGAATTTCATTTGCAAGATTTAGGAGTATTTAAAGCGGTTTTAAATCAAGATAGTCTAGCTAGTGCTGATTATGTTTTAGAAAGTAAAGTAGATATTTTAGAGCAAGATTTTAGTGATGAGGTGCATTCTAAAATAAAATTAGGCATTAATTTAAATTTGGTGCAAATAAACACTAAAAAACTTATAGCAAGTAAGTATTTTTACTACGAAAAAGAATTAAATGATAATAATCCCCAAAATTTAATCCAAAACTACGATGAGGTTTTTTTACTTTTTGCTAAAGATTTTAGAGTTTGGATAGATCAAAATTTGGAATAAAAAATGCTTTCCTTAGTTATAGCAATAACAAGGAAGGTGTATTATGAGAGATGAATTAGAAATCTTACAAAAGCATTTAGGACAAGTAGGTTTAAATATAGATGGTGCAAATTTAAAGCATCAAACACAAAAATTTAGCGAAGATATTACCGATGCAAATGATTTTGTTGGTGCTTTGCAAATTTTAGATTCTTCGTTGAAAAAAATTTCAAAACTTTTAGAAGATAAAAATTATGAAGATGTGCAAGATAAAGTATTAATCGCAAGTGAAAGTTTAAAAATAGTAGATAATTGCTCGTTTTTAGGAAATGCTTTATTTGATAATAATTATAATGTAAATGTAGGCTCAAAGACTTTTGCTTTTGAAATTTACAACCCTTTAAAAATTTTAGAAACTAGTGATTATGAGGGTATGAAAGCTTATATAATAGATAAAAGAGAAGAAATAGCTTCTATGCTTAGCGAGCTTGCAGTGGCTATTGCTACTTATAGTCCTAGTCAAAGTTTTGGCGGATCAAGCTATGATTTTATGAATGATTTAGATTTTACTAAGCTTTTTAAATAATACTAAAGGCAAAAAGCCTTTAGTATGTGTTTTATTTAATAACTCCACAAGCCATTCTAGCGCCACCACCGCCAAGTGCTGCAGGATGATCGCTATGATTATCTCCTCCAAAATGTATCATTAAAGAGTGATTTTTAAGCTCATTAAGAGTTTTGATTTTTGGTGCTAATACAGGATTAATTGCTTTGCCATCTTTTTCTACATAAAGTGGTGGTAAATCACCTCTGTGGCCTTTATCATCCCATGGGCTTGAGTGTGCGTCAGTTTTTTCAGGATCCCAGTGACCACCAGCTTTCATACCTAAACCCTTATCAGTTGCTCCACAATCAGCGTTTGCATGAACATGAAAACCATGAATTCCACTTTCTAAACCTTGAAGATTTGGGTAAAACGCTACTCCATAAGGAGTTTGTACTGCTACTACTTCACCTGCGTTTTTGTTGGCATTTTTATCAAGAATTTCCATTTTGATAACTAAATGATCTTTTTGTGCTTTTGGATCAAAATTTTCCAAATTTGCCCCAATTAAAAAACTTGATGCTAGTAAAGATCCTAGAATTATTTTTCTCATTTTCTCTCCTTTTGTTAAAAATTATTTTATTGTAGCATATATTATTAATAAAAAGTATTTTTTGATAAATAAAAATAATATAGAAGTAAAAATGATGGTTTAAGTAAAACTTTTAAGCCTTTTGGCTTAAAAGTCAAATAATTCTCCAAGCCAACTTTCTTTTTTCTTGTATTTATAACCATTGTTATGATGATAGTTTGCTTGTTGGTTATAGTTTTGTTGATGAGATTGTTGTGGCGCGCTTTGAGATGTACTTCTTTCTATGATTTTATCAAGTTCACCACGATCAAGCCAAACACCACGGCATTTTGGACAATAATCAATCTCAACTCCATTTCTTTCACTCATTAATAAAGCTGTATTTGCACAAACTGGGCAATTCATATTTATCCTTTATAAAAATTTTCCTAAAGTATATAGGTTTAAAGTAAATTATGAGTTTAAGTCCCAATCAATAGGACTTTTGCCAAGTTTTAATAAAATTTCATTACTTTTTGAAAAATGTTTGCACCCTAAAAAAGCATTCCTTGCTAAAGGTGAAGGATGTGCTGCTTCTAGGATAAAGTGTTTTTGAGGGTTGATTAAAACTTTTTTATTTTTAGCATAATTTCCCCAAAGCAAAAACACTAATCCCTCTTTTTCATCGCTAAGTTTTGATATAACTGCATCGGTAAATTTTTGCCAGCCAAAATGTGCGTGTGAAGCAGGTTTGTTTGCTTCTACACTTAAGATAGAGTTTAAAAGTAAAATTCCTTGTTTAGCCCATTTGCTAAGATCTCCATGCCTTGCTATAGGAATGTTTAAATCATCTTGTAATTCTTTGTAGATATTAAGTAAAGATGGAGGAATTCTAACTCCTATTGGCACACTAAAGCTTAAACCCATAGCTTGATTTGGGTTGTGATAAGGATCTTGTCCTAAAAGTATGATTTTTAAATCCTGCAAAGGGGCTAGGTTAAATGCATTAAAGATTAAATTTGCTGGTGGATATATAGTTTTTCCTTCGCTTAAGGCATTGATATAATGAGTTTTTATCTCTAAAAAATAAGGTTTTAAAAACTCATCTTTTAAGAATTCTTTCCAAGTTTGTTCTATTTTTATTTTTTCTAAACAAATATCCATTTTTATCCTTACCAAGAAAGTATAAACTCACTTCCCTCATTTTCTTTACTTAAAACTTTAATGTTGATATTGTTTTTATCAGCTATTTGCTTGACTAAGTTTAAACCTATGCCAAAACCACCTTGATCTTGATTAAAGCGTTTGTAGCGTGTAAAAATTTGAGCTATTTCTTTAGCGCTCATTCCTTGACCCTCATCTTTAATACTAAGTGTTTTTTCTTTTAAGCAAATATAGATTTTTTTATGAGCATTGGTGTATTTTATGGCATTGCTTAAAAGATTATCGATTAAAATTTGCATTTCTTCTTTATTAGCATAAAAGTTTTGCTCTAAAAGATTTTTTTCAATGATGAGATTTTTTTGCGTGATTAAAGTTTCAAAGTATTCTAACCTTTGTTCCAAAAGCTCTTTTAAGTTGATATCTTCTTTTGTATTTTCTTTTTGCAAGAAAAAATTCAAGGCTATGAGATTTTGATAGATGTGGTTTAAATTTTTACTTGCTAGTTTGATATGATTTAGTTTTTTTATGTTATTTGGATTTAAATTTGTATCATCAAATTTTTTAATACTAGCTAAAATCACACTTAAAGGTGTGTTAATTTCATGCGTGGTATCTTTGATAAAATCATTAAGTGCTTTAAATTGTTCTTTGATATTTTTAAAGACAAGCAAAATGAGTATATAAGCAACCACAGCAAGCAACAAAATACATATAAGAGTATAAAAAATAGTTTTTAATTTTAATTTCCAAAGCTCATGGGAAAAATCATTGATGTCTAGATTATTATAATTATCTTTGCGGTATTGTTCTTTTTTAAAACCAAGATCATCAGTTTCTATAATGATATGAATATTTTTATGTCTTAAGAAATGAGAATGGTGTTTTGGTTTTTTTAGATTACTTGTGTCTATATAGGTGTTGAGATTTCTAATCCTTGAAAAATCTATAAATAATCTTTTGTTTTCATTGTAAATAAAATCATTTTTTTTAAGTTGTGTTAATATTTTTAAAGCATCGAAAGTTAAATTGCTAAAAATAACTTGGTTGTTTACGATAATGGCAAATTGAGTGTTGAGTCTTTTGGATATATAGGAAAAATCTTCTTGATTTAAATATGTTCTATCGTGTCTTGCTTCGATGATATTTTGCAAAATATAATTATAGTGAGTGTATGAATGTGTTATTTGATTTAATCGTATGTAGTTTGCTTCTTTTTGATAAAAAGTGATAAAAAAAATCGTTAGAAATACACCACTTGTGATGATATAAAGGGCTAGAATTTTAAAAATAGTATTATTAAAATTTTCACTTTTCATTTTATAGCCTTATGGCATAGCCTATGTTTCTTTGATTGATAATAAGGTCTTTGCCAAGAATTTTTCTTAAATTTTTTACATAAACTCTAAGGCTCATAATTGCTGGCTCTTCATCCAAACTCCAAATTTCATCAAAAATGGTTTCTATACTTACAAAGTGTGGGCGTTTTTTTAAAAGCAAGGCTAAGAGCTCTTTTTCTTTGTTAGTAAGATTGATGATTGTTTTATCTTGATAAAGAGTTTTATTAAGCGGATCAAAAGAAATGTTTTTTGAAGAGCTAAGCAAAATTAGATCTTCTTTTTGGTGGCTAAAATTTCTTTTAATGATATTTTTTACACGGATAATTAATTCATCTATGTCAAAAGGTTTTTTAACATAATCATCACAACCTGATAAAAATCCTTGTTTTACATCATCAAGCATAGATAAAGAAGTTAAAAATATAGCAGGAGTATTTTTACCACTTTCTCTTAATTCTTTTAAAACTTCAAAGCCGTTGCCTTTTGGAACTTTAACATCAAAAATCCAAAGATCAAAATTTTCTTCATAGGCTTTTTCTAGTGCCTCTTGTGCATCATACACACAAGAGACTTTAAAGCCCTCATCACTTAAGGCTTCGTTTATAATTTCATTTAAACTTAAATCATCTTCTAAGAGCAGAATTTTTGCTGCCATTTTATCTCATCGGACAATTTGCATGGTGTGATCTTAAACCATGATGATTTTTATGGGAATGGGCATTGTTGTAATGATGCAAATTTAACTCTCTTATTTCTTTACCACTCATTTCATCGGTTAGTTTTTGCATATCTTCTTGAACGATAACTCTTCTTTGGTTTCTTTCTTGAGTAGAAAGTTTAGAGATGTTTTCGTGTAAATTAGCTCTAAATTGTTGATGAAAATCTTTTGCATCTTTGTATTTCATTTCATTCATTCTTTTTTTCATCTCAATAACCAAATCAGCTTGATCTTGCGCTTTTACACTTTTTGCAAGATTTAAAATCTCATCATTACTTTTTTTAGAAAAATCAGCTCCTAGGGCAAATGAAGCAGCCAAAGAACCCACGATAAATAAACTTACAATTTTTTTCATTGTTTCTCCTTTAAATTAATGATGAGAAATTATAAAAGCTCAAAATAAAGCCAAAATGAAATTTATTGACAAATAAAAAGCACATTAGCTCTTAAATTTTGTTTTTCACTTTTAATAATAGGCAATACAACACTATCTGCACTAGCTGCTAAACTTGGAGCATTGTGTTTGATGTTGCAACTATCAAAATGAATGTTTTTTATCACGCAAGTTTTTGCCAAAGTTTTAGAATAATATTGAGCCTTTTCAAAAGCTTTTTTAAATGCAAGATCATATAAATCTTCTTTATTTGCTTCTAAAATAGCCTCATCAAAACCAGCTTGCAAAGCTTTGGTGTTAAAAGAAATTAAAGTATTAGTAGTGCTAATACTTTCTATATCTTTTATAAGATTTTCATAGTCTTTATTTTTGTTTTGCGGGATTTGACAAGCAAAATTAGAGTGCAATCTATATCCATTTAGCGTTTTTACTCCTTGATAGTAATTATAACTTGGTTCTAAAGTATAACTTCCACCTTTGCAATAATTTTCTTTAGCAATACGATCTGAGATTTCTTTAAATGTTTTAGCAATATGATTTTTTTCTTCACTAGAAACAATGGTTTTTTTACTAAGTTCTTCGCTAGCACTAAAATTTAAAGTAGCATTAAAGATATTTGGCATGATTTCATTAGATACTTCTATGCTTCTTGAAAATTCTATATTTTGTTTATCGTGATTTTTTAAGCCTAAAAATTCAGTGTTAAAAACTACTCCTAGTACGAATAATACCAAACAAAGTAGTCCTAAGCCTAAGCCTTTTAAAAAACTTTTCATTTTTGCTCCTTTTTAAAAAATATTTTTTATTTTAACATAAAGCCTTTAAGAATAGATTGTATAATTTTTTTAAAAATAAAGAAAGTCTTAATGCAAAAAATTCATAAAAGTATTTTAAAATGGTATGAACAAAATGGCAGGAAAAACCTTCCTTGGCGTATTTTACACGAAGAGTATAGAAAATATGGTAGCGAGGATGATTTAAAAAAACTAAAAAATATTGATATTGCTTATGCTGTTTATGTTAGTGAGATTATGCTTCAGCAAACTCAGGTAAAAAGTGTTTTGCAAAATTATTATTTTCAGTTTTTAGCTAAATTTCCTTCTTTAAAAGTACTTTCTATGGCAAGTGAAGATGAGGTTTTAAAAGCTTGGCAAGGACTTGGGTATTATACTAGAGCTAGAAATATGTACAAATGCGCGAAAATTTGCGTGCAAGAATTTGATGCAAAATTACCATTTGAGATTAAAGAGCTTCAAAAACTTCCTGGTATTGGAGAATATACAGCCGGAGCTATAGCTTGTTTTGGCTTTTTACAAGCTAAGTCTTTTGTGGATGCAAATATTAAAAGAGTTTTGAGTAGATTTTATGGCTTACAAAATCCAAACTCTAAGATTTTAGCGCAAAAAGCAAAAAAGTTTTTAAACCATGATAATGCATTTGATCATAATCAAGCTTTGCTAGATATAGGGGCTTTGGTTTGCTTGCCTAAAAATGCAAAATGTGAAATTTGTCCTTTAAAGTGTTTTTGTGCTGGAAAAAATGAACATGAAAAATTTAACTCATCTAAAAAAATTCAATATGAAAACATTGTTTTAAAAATACTTATAGTGCAAAAAAATGAGCAATTCTTACTTGTTAAAAGTGAGGAAAAATTGTATTTTAATATGTATAATTTTTTAGAATATAAAAATCAAAAAAAAGCAAAATTTATAGGAGAATTTAAACATTCTTATACCAAATACAAAATCAATGCTAAGGTGTATTTTTTAAAAGATGATGATTTTGAAGATTTAAAAGCAAAAGCATTTTCTTATAAAGACTTAGAGCATCTTGCTCTTTCAAAACTTGCTCTAAAAACACTTGAACTTTTTAAAAAGAGTGATTATGTATTTTGAGAAAATTTATATAGAATTAAGTGATATTTGTGGGTTAAAATGTGATTTTTGTCCTAGCCAAAAAGCCCAAAGAAAACAAATGAGCCTTGAAAATTTTGAAAAAATTTGCAAAAGCGTGCATAATCATGCCAAGCTTTTTACTTTTCACGTGCTTGGAGATCCTTTAAGGATTTTAAATTTAACAGAGTATCTAAAAATAGCTTTGAAATTTAATATGCAAATAGAGCTTACTACAAGTGGGTTTTATTTTGATGATGAGAAGATAAAACTCATTTTAGGCTCTAAAAACGTGCGACAAATCAATATTTCCCTAGGTGCTTTTTTATCTCAAAGTAAAATGAGTTTAAGAGAATATTTTGAACCTATTTTAAAACTTATTTTTTTACACTTGGAAAATAAAAATAATTCTTTTATCAACCTAAGACTTTGGAATTTAGATAAAAATTTCAACCCGCCTTTAGAAAATGAGAAAATTTATGATTTTTTAGAGCAAATTTTTAAAATAAAAATTCAAAAGCAAAAAGCTAAAAATCGCTTAGAAAGGTATGTTATCTTGCACCAAGCTAGACTTTTTAAATGGCCTTCTTTGAAAGATGAGATTATTAGAGAGAATGGATATTGTCATGCTTTAAATGGGCAAATTGCTATTTTAAGTGATGGGACTTTAGTGCCTTGTTGTTTGGATACTAAAGGGGATATAAAACTTGGAAATTGCTTTGAAAAAGATCTTAATGAGCTTTTAAATTCCTCTTTATATATAGAACTAAAAGAAGGTTTTAAGCAAGGAATTTTAAAAGCTGATCTTTGCAAAAGGTGTGAGTTTTTAGAGGCTAAAAACCTAAATTAATTTCATCTTCATCATTGATTTGATGATTTGTATCCAAGTCTTGTTTTGTTTCTTCTTGATTGTCTTTAGAATGTTTAAAAATATCTTCAGTAATTTTTGTAGCAATACCTCTAAGAGCTTTTTGTCTGCTTGAACTACTTGTAGAGCTCATTTTAAACTCTAAAGTATTAGAAGATTTGTTTTCATTTGTAGCAAATTCAATTAAACGATAATCAATGATAACATCATAAGATTGAGTGTTGTTTTCATTTTGTATTTGTTTTATTTTTGGGTTTAAAATGAGTAAAAAATCAGCTTCTAAAGTCTTATAAAGCTTTACAAGTTCTTCATCGCTTGAATTTTTGGAAAGTAAAAATTTTTCCTGATTATAAAGATCAAGATTTGTTTTATCTAAGATTTTAAATTTTTTATTCTGAAGCAAAACACTTAAAAGCTCTTGTTCAAATTTGGCTGAAAGTCCAGTTTTGATTCTATTAATGATGATTAGAGAGCTTTTATTTTCAAGACTTTTGTCGCTATAAAGTTTTTTATAGATTAAAACTTTTGCGTGAAATTCACTTTGATTTGTTTGAGTTAGAGACTTTATATCATAACTATTAAAAACACCATTACTAACAAAGTCAAGTTCTTCATCATAACCTATATTAAAATTTCCATTAAAATTAAACTCAAATTTTTTCAATTTGACTTGTTTTAAACCTTCTGTTTTTCCCAAGGCATCATTAATAGCATTTTTAATCGCTTCGCTTCTTGTACTTCCAAAGCCTTCTCCAAGACTTTCTTTGTTTAAAACAGCCTGTGCTTGATAAGTACAAACAAGACTTAAAAAAAGTATAAGTAGTTTTTTTATCATAACTATTCTCTTTTTGTTTTTAAATAATAAAATAAATATTTTATTTTTATTTTAACATTATAAAGTTTAATCATATCTTGACTGCAAATTTTATACTCAAGATTAAATACCCAGAAAGTCTATAAAATTTTTATTATAAATTTAAAAAAATAAGTTATAATTTTTAATTTTAGAGAGGTGTCCGAGCGGTCGAAGGAGCACGCCTGGAACGCGTGTGTGGGGCAACTCACCGAGGGTTCGAATCCCTTCCTCTCTGCCACTATGCGCTTTTGTTATACTGACTTCCTATGTAATCTTGTGATACATTTTGTGTGTATGATTTTATAGCTTTGGAATTTGAATTTGTTTTTTCCTCATTCTCATTTTCGCTTTTTTCATTTTGTGCTTTTAACTCTTCTGCCTTTATTTTAGCTTGTTCAGCGCGTGCGTCATTTTGCATTTGCATAGCATTAGCTGCTACTTTGTAATCTTGTGGGCTAGGATCAGCTGGTGCCATAGCTGCAGCAATTACTTGCATTGCATTTGCTATAGTTTCTTCAGGAGTATTACCTTTTTGCATTCTTATAGGTACTTCCCCTTCGACTGCATACATTTTATTATCAGGACCTCTTGTATAGCCAAAGCTCGCAGCACCGGCTAAAGCTCCACCAGCTGCTTGGTGGGCTGCTTCATGAGCTCTTACTTCTCTGTCGATTTTTTCAAGTTCTTGTACTTGTTTTACCTCTTCAGCGCTTAAGTCTTTACCGTTGACTTTTTGAGTTTTTTCTTCTTTTTCTTGATTGTTTTTATTTTCTTTTGTTTGCTGTGGATTTTCTTTTTCAGAAATGTTTTCTTTGATTTCTTCTTTGTCTTTTTTTTGATAAGGATTTTGTGTATAAAAAGCATTGTTATAACTTGAGCTTATTTGCATAAAAATCCTTTCTAATATAATTTCATATTTTTATCACAAAAAAGTTGAAAAATTTATAAAATAAATGTTTTATAAAATGTTAAGCAAAATAAAGTATAATTTTAACTTCTTTTTATGTCAGGGTAGCTCAGCTGGCTAGAGCGCTGGTCTCATAAGCCGGAGGTCGGGAGTTCAAGTCTCCCCCTTGACACCATCTAGCTTTCAAAAAAACATTTTCCAATGATTTTTTAGTATTTTGATGATATTTTTGCAAATTTCTTTCTTTTTGCTTTCTTCTATTTGAAGCTTATCTAAAAAAGTTTCTTCAAGAGTGTTAATAAGTCGTGTGCATTCTTTTATATCAAATGTTTTTGATTCATTTAAAGATGATAATGCTTTTAATAATAAATCTTTATATTCCATAAGAGTTTTAATTTCTACCTCTGAAAGTTGAGCTAACAGAGATAGAAATTGCATAAAATTGTAAAATGGCAAATTTTATATTCCTTCTACAGTAAATCCAAAATTTCGTTCCCCATCAAAACAAGAGAAGTTAATTTTACCTTCATCATAGCTTCCCGCATCGTCATTATTAACAAAGGTAATGGAACTAAATCCTATACCTCCACTTGATACCCTAGTCATATATTTTTTTAATTCATACGAAGTTATCCTGCAATCTGGAGAATTTTTTATGTCTTCATCTTTAAATTTTAAAGAAAATTGTGAAAAAAGAGTCATAGGATTGTATCCTACTCTCCAATTTTTTCTATCTAAATAAACTTCTGGGAACAGTACTTTAACGTCATCAGATTTAAATTTTTTTAATTCGCTTGTACTTTCTCTATATTCACATTCAAGTTCTATTCTAAAATATCTAAGATGTGGGTCATCAACATATAGATTTATAGTTGTTTCTCCATTGGTATATAATCTGCTAAGATCTTTTTCGCTTTTAACTCCATCTGGCAGTATAACTTTAATAAATCCCGGCTTTAAATGAGTTATTGTTACCGGAAAATGTTTCACATAATAAACTTCATATGGATATAACAAACCATAAGGAAATATAATTTTTGGCAAGAAAAATTTTTCCCATTTATAGGAAATTTTTTGATCCATTTTTTTTCCTAATGTCGAAGCATTTATTGTTATTTCATTTTCAAATGGATCTTTAGAAGTAATAGTTGCTTTAGCTTCACCCTGAGAATTGAATTTGCTATCTTTATTGATTATTGTCCCATCTCCTTGGATGTTCCATGTGATTTCAGAATTTAATCGTCCTCCAGTAATTTTTATTTCAGATTGTTCATTGAGTTTATTGTAAAACCAATTTCGATTTGACTGTATTTGTAGATTATATTGATAAAGTTTGATTTTATCTAAATTAAGTTCCTCTTTAACGCTACCTTGTTTAGTATAACTAAACTTAATAGTAAGTTCTTTAACACTAAAATCACCAATACCATTAAATTCTAAAACAGCTTCACCATTTTCATTAACATTAAAGCTGTCTTTTTTAGCTTTTACTCCATTGCTTCCAGTAATTTTATCAATAGTGGAATTTGGTAATAAGCCACTTACTTTAATGCTAAAATCATCTATATAATCTATAGTTTTTGCTTGAGCTTTAAAGCTCGGATATTCTATTTTAGGAGTATAGGTTTTAGATTCATAAGGCAATTCTTTACTTAAATCTTTACCCATAGTATTTACACTAATGATAGGATTAGCTTTAAATGGAGCTTTAGAAGTAATAGTTGCTTTAGCCTCACCACTAGCATTAAATGTTGCTTCTTGACTACCTAAAGTAGCATCTCCACTTAAACTCCATTCTATTTTTTCATTAGGCTTGCCACCTTTTAAAGTTACTTCTACATGATCAAGTTTAGGATCTTTTAAAGCTTTGATGTTTTCACTTTCATAAGCATGGATTTTATCTTTACTAAAACTAATGCTTGGGGTGTATTGGTGGAGTTTAATCTCTCCACTTACTTCTTGAGTACTAGCTGTGCTTTGATTATAAGTAGCAATGATTTGTAATCTTTTAATATTAAAATCTTTTATTCCTTCAAATACTATCTTACTCTCACCTTTATCATCGGCTGTGCTTTCTTTATCGCTACTAATTCTTAAAGTCTTATTGCTTTGTATATCTTTAGCTTTCCATAAAACTTTTGTTTTTGGCATTAAACCTTTAAGTTTTACTTCAAAGTTGCTTTTATAATCAATCATTCCTTTTTCAAAGTCTTGATGAGTCACAGGATCTTTTCCAGTAGGAAGTTCCATAGTAGCTGTATAATTTTTAATCTCTAAATCTTTACTTTTTTCTTTTACTAACTCATCGCTCATATTCTTAGCAATGATTTTTACTTTTTCATTTCCGCTAAGTCCTATGATTTCTACATTGCTCTCACCCTTTTCATCAACTATTAAATTAAGCTCTTTAGTGGTTTTATCTTTATCAATAAATAAAGCATTATCTCCTTGTATGCTCCATTTAACTTTTGTAGAATTAGCTTTTAAGTTTTTATAACTTGCATGAGCTTTTTCTTTATTGCCTATAGTGGTTTTATCTAAGATAATATCATTATCTCCATAAATTGCTATTTGAACAAAGGTTTTTAAAGTAACTCCTAATACATTAGCAATGATTGTTGCTTTTTCTTTATCTTTCATATTTGCATCAGGTTTATAGATGATATTTGAATTTCCATCTTTATCAGTTTTATCTGAATTTGGAGTTTTTTCCAAACTTCCTTTGCCAATTAATTTCCAATTTATGTCTAAATCACTTGCTAAATCACTTCCTGCAAATGTGATTAGAGATTTTTCATGTCTTTGTATATTAGAAGGTTTGGCAAATATTCTAAAGTCTCCTTTTGGAGCTATAATAGTAATAGGAAAACTTTCTTGAGCATTCCCTGCTTTAGCAATTAAATTGGTTTGATGGACTCCATAAGCATGGATTATTTTTACAAAAACCTTTCCATTACCATCAGTAATATAATGATTTCCATTCTTTAAGATTACACTTTTTTGTTCAGGAGTTACACTCATAGCAACATTTTTAACTGCTTGGTTAAAACCATTTTTTAGCATAATACAATGAGTATTATCCCCTAAATTTCCACAATAAGAAATATGATAAGCATTGTTAATAGCTTTATACTCAAGCACCATAGAATAATCTCTATCTATAAAATTGGTTCTAGAGCCTTCAATGGTATTATTTATACCTGCAAATTTAGGATCAAAAGCATGTTTGAGGGCATCTTTGTCTAAAGGTATATTAAAATTCATAGCTATATTTGTACCTTGTTTATCACTTTCATTACTTCTTTTATGGCTTAGCGAAAAAGTTAATGCTGGATAAGGTGAATAAATAATACCTCCTTCATACACTAAAGGATTTTTTTCTAAATCTTCAAAGCAGCTTACATTGCCAAATGGAGCTACTTTTTCTCCATACCACTTACTCATATTAGCAAAAACAGCTACATTGCTCATAGAAGGAAAAGCATATTTAACACCCATATCCCAACCATTAGCAGGGCGCTCTAATATATAATCTTTATCAAAATCATAACTATTAATCCAATCACTGAGTCTTTGATAAATATTAGCATGGAAAGCTAATGTATCTAGCATACTTTCAAAGCCCAAAGACATTCTTTTATGCTCTCTACTAAAATCATGATCATAAACTAAATTTAATCCTAGCATGATATTGCCTGAATTATTTAATGCTAACGCATTAGGATAATATCTTATACCACCACCAAAATGACCTATGATTCTATTATTATCATATCCACCTATACCGCTTTGTAAAAAATAAGATATTTTTGGATTATCTTCACTCATAATAGGTAAAAGAACTTTAGCATTACCACTTAAACCACCTCTATCATTATAGTTTAGATTAAACTCACTATTAATGGAGTGATTAAGAGCATGTAAATATTCTTGGATTAAAGTATTAGCTTGTAAGCTTAAATAATTGCTTGCTAAATCTCTAACGATTTCTTCTCTTTCTTTACTATCTTCTGCATTATAAGCATCACCAATAGTTTGAATAACATTAATAACCTTATTAGATAATTCTTCATCTTCTTTACTAAGATTAGAATCTTTCTTTGGTTTTTCTTCTAATAGCTTTTTAACTTTTAGATCAATATTGTTATGATCTTTAGCTTGACTTAAGCTATTAACCGCAAGAGTTTGATTGTTGTCTACAATGATTTTATCTTGATTTTTTAAAATCATTATTTGAGAAAAAAGAAAAGTGTGAATGAGTAAAACAAGTAAAAGTGTTTTTTTCATATCCCCCCCCCCATAACCTACATTTAATTTTTATCTGTGATGAGAATATGATAACACAAAAAATACAAAAGTGATAAAAAAGTTATAAAAAGATTAAAAAATAGCCAAAAAACTATCAAATATAATAATTATTTATAAACTATAATCAAAATTACTTTTATTTTTTATTAAAAAAATACATATAGATTTATTATTATTTACATAAAACAAAAAATTACTTTTATTTACTTTTTTAAGATAATGGATAAGTAGACTTTTATAGTTTTTATATTTATACTTTATTGTATTGTTTAATATGTTTGTAGATATGAAAAAATAGTATTTATATAAAGATTATAAATTGCACTTATTATATTTGGTATATAAAGTATAAATACTAAGCTTATATATGGTAATAAATAAAGAGTATAAATATCTTATTATATTCTTTAAATAATTATAATATAGAGTTTTTATATAAATTTGATAATAGTTGTTATAATCTTAAAATAACTTATTAAAAAAATATATTTAATTATAGTTTATGTGTTTTTATAAATTAGGTAATAGGTAAAATAATATATGGAATGTTTAATGGAAAATGAAGGGTGGTTTAAGTGTAAATTTAAAGCTTAAAAATAAGCTTTAAATTTTTATTAATATTCATATTGATTTAATTCTTCTTGAGTGCCAAGTAGCATTAGTATATCATTCAAATAAGCGGTAGTTTCTAAATTTGGCATAATACTCCAAGTATCATGCTGTTTGTGTGCAATGACTTTTAAGTTTTGACCAATAGATTGCAAAGTTTTTCCTGCTAAGTTTTCATCCACTAAAAGTTTTGCTACTTTGATAGTATTGGCTGAAAGATCTATGATCTCAAAATTTGGATTAGTGATAAGAATTTTAGCCAAACGCTTTGCCGATTCTTTTTCAGGATAGATGACTTTATTAACCCCAAGTTTTGAAAGAATTTGCCCGTGTGTTGAAGAGTTTGCCTTGGCAATGATATTTTTTACTCCTATTTCTTTTAAAGCCATGAAAGTGAGTATGCTTGATTCTAAATTTTCACCTATGCTAAGTATAACAACATCTGCATTTGCATAACCTGCTTCTTTTAAGGCTATAGTATGAGTAGAATCTAAAATATAAGCAAAATCTGCATGATCTTGTAATTCCTTAACCGCTTCTTCATCAATATCAGAAACAATAACTCTTTTACCTTGATCAATAAGCTCTTTTGCTAAAACTGAGCCAAACCTTCCAAGTCCTATAATACCATAAGTTTCTTTTTTCATAATATTATCTTTCCTTTTGGATAATTCAAATATTTTTCTTTTTCTTTGAAAAATATACTAAATAAAAATGCAAGCACACCCACTCTACCACTAAGCATTAACAATATGATAAGTAATTTACTTTCAGAGTTAAAAAGTGCACTAAGTGATAAAGTCCCACCATCTCCTACTGAAACTCCTACTGTGGCAAACGCTGAGCTTGTTTCAAAAAGCAAGGGCAAAAAGCTTTTATCATCTTCAATTAAGGATAAAACTAACACACAAGTGATGATATATACAATAGAACTTACTGTTATAATAAAAGCCTTATTGATAGTTTCTGTAGGAATTTCAAAGTTGAAAATTCTTGCATTACTATCTTTAATGCTCCAATAAGCATAGATTAACAATACAGCAATTGTAGTTACCTTAATACCCCCAGCTGTTCCACCAGGTGCACCACCTACAATCATAAATAAAGATCCAAAAAACAAGCTTGCATCTTTAAAGGTGCTAAGATCAAGAGTATTAAACCCTGCCGTTCGGTAATTTACCGCTGTAAAATATGCACTCATAATTTTATCAAAAAGTGAAAATTCTCCTATGCTTTTTGGATTATGGTATTCAAATAAAAAGACTACTAAGCTTGCAAAAACAATCAATATAACAGTAGAAATTAAAACAAGTTTTGTATGTAAACTTAAGCTTGCAAAACGTTTTTTAGAAAAAAAGTATAATTCTAATAATACAAAATACCCCAAACCTCCAATGATAATTAAAGAGGTGATAACAAAATTAATCCAAAAATCATCTCTATAAGGCATTAGGCCACTTTCAAATATACTAAATCCTGCATTATTAAAAGCAGAAATAGAGTGAAAAACACTAGCCCATAGAGCTTCACTTAAATTCATATCAAGCTTAAATCTTAAAAATAACAATAAAGCACCTAAAAGCTCAATAGCAAATACAAAAAATAAAACCTTTTTTAAAAATCCTACAAGGCCATCAGCTTCAGGATAGATCAAGGATTCTCTTAAAAGATTTTTTTCTCCAAAACTCATCTTTTTGCGCACTAAAATATATAAAGCCATAGCTATACTCATATAACCTAAGCCACCTATTTGAATAAGCAATAAAATAACAAGTTGTCCATAAAAGCTAAAATCTAATGAGGTATTTAATACAATAAGTCCTGTCATGCTTACAGCTGAAGCACTAGTAAAAAATGCATCTAGAAAAGATATGGGCTTAGTGTGCATAATAGGAAGCATTAGAATAAAGGTGCCAAAAAGTGCAACTAGGATATAACCTATAAATAAAATTCTTATATTTTTTCTATCTAAAGTTAATTTTGTCATTTTGATTCTTTAAAATTAAAAAAAACATTCTACTTAAAATTGGTTAATAAGTAAAAAGAGAACTTTCCACATTTTAAGTGGAAAGTTGAAGTATTAAAGCATTCCTACTGCTAAGAAACCTAGAGCAACAGCTATAACTATAGCTAATACACCAGGGATAAAGAATGCGTGGTTAAATATGAATTTTCCTATTCTTGTTGTGCCTGTGTCATCCATTTGAACTGCACCTAATAAAGTAGGGTAAGTTGGAAGAACGAAAAGTGCTGAAACAGCAGCAAAACAAGCAACTAGCATATAAGAATCCGCAGGATTTGTAGCTGAAATTCCTAATGCAGCAATGATAACTGGAACAATAGCTTTTGCAGTAGCTGCTTGAGAGTATAAAAGCATACTAGCAAAGAAGAATGCAACTGCAAGCATAGCTGGAGTTTGTTTAACCCATTCACCTGCTACTTCTTTAATACCTGCCTCATGACCTGCAACGAAAGTATTTCCAAGCCAAGCAACACCAAATACACATACACAAGCTGTCATACCTGATTTAAATACACTTGTATCTAAAATTTTTGCAGGTTCAACTTTACAAAAGATTGTGATTAAAGTTGCAGCTGTTAATAAGAAACTCATAATTGCAGCATCTCTTGGGATAACTACTGGATCAATCCATTTGATATTATTTGAAATTGCTGTAGCATAAAGAACAACCGCTAATACTGTGAATAAGAAAATAGCAACTGAAAGTTTTGCACCTGGTTTGTCTTCGCTTTGTAAAACATCAGAAGCGCTTTTTACAAGACCAGCTTTTAAGCGTTCTTGATATACAGGGTCTTTACTAAGATCCATTGGAGTGATTAAGCTTACAATGAAAGCTGTAATCATACAAGCAGCAAAAGTAGTTACAATCCAAATACCAATTAATGCAGGGTAATTCCAACCAAGTGGCTCTAATACACCAGTCATATAAACAACAGCAGCACTAACTGGAGAAGCTGTAATACCAATTTGTGAAGCAACAACCATTAATGAAAGTGGAGCTGATGGTTTGATGTTTTGTGATTTTGCAACATCAATAACAACAGGCATTAATGAAAATACCGCATTACCAGTACCTGCCAAAATAGTAAGTAACCAACCGCAAGCTGGTGCAAGGTAATTGATAAATCTTGGATGTTTACGTAAAATTCTTTCGGTAACTTTTACCATATAATCCAAACCACCTGCTTGTTGCATAGCAGAAATCGCAGCAATTGCCGCAGCAATGATTAAGATAACATCCCAAGGAATATTACCTGGTTTCATACCTAAAACAAGACCTAAAATAACAACACCCAGACCTCCGGCATAGCCTATTGCTATGCCACCGAGGCGGATACCTATGAATATTGCCCCAAGAAAGACAACAAGTTGTAAAATAATCATAATATCCATGATTAAACTCCTAAGTTATTAAGCTTTTCTTTTCTCTGTCATGTGAGGATTTAACATATTTTCTGGTGTTAAAATTCTTTCAATTTCTTCTTTTGGAAGATATCCTCTTTCAAGACAAATATCGCCAACTGCTTTACCAGTTTCTAAAGCCTCTTTAGCAATACTTGCAGATTTTTCATATCCTAAAACAGGATTAAATGCTGTAACAATACCGATTGAGTTAAGTACAGATTGTTTGCATGCTTCAGGATTTGCTGTTAAGCCTCTTACAGCTTTTTCAGCTAGAGATTTCATTGCATTTTCAAGTAATACTATAGAGTTAAATAATCCATAAGCAATACCTGGTTCAAATGCATTAAGTTCAAATTCTCCTCTTTCAGAGCAAAGCATAATAGTAACATCATTTCCTATAACTTCATAGCAAGCTTCACCTACTGCTTCACAAATTACTGGATTTACTTTACCTGGCATGATAGAGCTACCTGGTTGCATTTTTGGTAGATTAATTTCACCTAAACCACATCTTGGGCCTGAATTCATTAATCTTAAGTCGTTTGCAATTTTAGATAATCTCACTGCTGCAGTTTTTAACGCGCCACTTACGTGTACAAAGTCAGCTGTATCTTGAGTAGCAGCGATAAAATCTTCAGCTGGTTTAAATTCAACACCAGTAATTTCTTTTAATTTTTTCTCAACCACAAATTTGTAATCAGGGTGGCAGTTAATTCCTGTACCAATAGCTGTTGCACCAAGATTTAAATAACTCATTGACTCACGAGCTGCTGTGATTTTTTCAATATCACTTTTAATATAGCTAGCAAAAGCGTTGAAAGTATTTCCTAAAGTAGTAGGAACTGCATCTTCAAGCTCTGTTCTGCCCATTTTAATGATATCTTTGTATTCTTTAGCTTTAGCTTCTAATTCAGTTTTTAAAAGTTCCATAGCTTTTAAAAGATCAGTAAGTTTTGCATAGGTAGCTACTTTGATTGAACTTGGATAAGTATCATTTGTAGATTGACCTAAGTTTGTATGATCATTTGGATGAAGATATTGGTACTCACCTTTTTTGTGTCCCATACTTTCAAGAGCGATATTAGTGATAACTTCGTTGGTGTTCATGTTTGTACTAGTACCAGCACCACCTTGGATCATATCTACTACGAATTGATCTAAAAATTCACCAGCAATCAATCTATCGCAAGCTTTAGCAATAGCATCAGCTTTGTCAGCATCAAGAACCCCAACTTCTTTGTTAGCAAGAGCAGCTGCTTTTTTAACTTGAGCGAAAGCTTTTACAAAATAAGGATAATCTTGTAATCTTCTGCCACTCATATGGAAGTTTTCTAGTGCTCTAAAAGTTTGCACTCCATAATAAACCTCGTCAGAAATTTCCAACTCGCCAATAAAGTCGTGTTCTTTTCTTGTTCCCATGATGTACTCCTTGTGGGTTTTATTTAAGTTTTGTTTATAAACTTAATGAGTATTATATAACAATTTTTTATAAAAGTTTCATAAATTTTTCTGAATTTATCAAAAATCAATAAAAATATATAAAATAAATTAGAATATTGATATTCATTTTATAAATATAATGCTTTTTTGGTAGGTATTTGATGTTTGTAGTGTTTATTATTGCTTTTATTGTTTATTTTTTAAAAATTTATATTTACTTTTTGTATAATTTTAAAATTCCACAAAAGACAAAAAGATTATGAAATTGATAGATTAAATTTGAAGAAATTAAATTTGAAAGTCTTACTAAGCTAATTAGCTTAGTAATCAACCCACCTTTATATCAAACTAAACCCATTAAG